>CBDUCD010000195.1:0-5701 GCA_965365535.1 uncultured Rhodothermales bacterium
GCCAGCGCGCCCGCGTGGCCAACACGCTGGCCTACCGGCGCCGCAAGGGCACGGCGCCCGTGCTCGAGCAACTCGCCTTCGACGCGACGGGCTGGCGCGCCCGCGCCGTCGAGTTTTTCCTCAGGCTGGGCTGGACGCAAAACGTCAACCACGTCCGCCCCGACGGCGGGCGCCTGCTCGATATCCGCGACGCCGAAAGGCTCGAACTCATCGGCACCGCCTTCAGCCCGGCGGCCTACACCGCCGACGTGCGGCCCATCGGGCGGGGGGCGGCGCGGCCCAACATCCCCAATGTGGGGCTGTACCTGTGGCGGCTGGCGCCCTACCACGTGCCGCGCGGCCAGGCCCGCGCCATCGCCGGCGGCGCCGCCGGGCGCTACACCTTTAGTCCCCTCGGCCTCGACGCGCCCCTTTTCAACCTGCCGCAGACCGAGACCGAAATCACCCACCTCGCCGGCGAAATCAACGTGCCCGCGCCCTTGCGCCGCCGCCTGTTGTACGACGAGCTGGAGGCCCGGCGGCAGGCCCTCGCCGCAGGCGCCGCCCCCGACTACGCCTATTTCGACACGCGCCCCGACGCCCTCGCGCCGCCCGTGGTCGAGGTGTTTTTCGACGAGGAGCGGTCGGGAGGCGCGTTTGTGCCCGTCTCCGCCGACGAGGTCATGATCTGCAACCTCTCGGACTGGGACAGCGCGGGGTGGACGCCGCCCGCCGCCCAGAAAACCTACCACGTGCCCCAGCCCGACGGCACCGTCCTCGACGTGGCGATGCCCATCCGCGCCGCCGTGGACCCGGCCCTGGGGCGGCTGGCGCTGCCCGCGACCGAGACGCCCGCTACGGTTCACGTCAGCTACGCCTACGGCTTTTCGGGCGACGTGGGCGGCGGCCCCTACAACCGGCAGGCCGGGCTCGACGCCGCCCTGCTCGACGCGGCCGGCTGGCGCGTGGGCGTCGGGCGCGCCGCCACGCTCGACGCGCTGGGCGCCGCCCCCGACGGCAGCACGTTTTTCACCTCCCTCGCCGACGCCGTCGCCGCGTGGAACGCCCAGACGGCCAGCGCCACGGGCGCCCTCGTCCTGCTCGACAACAGCATGTGGGACGAGCCCCTCGTCGGCCCCGCCGCGCTGCAGGTGGGCGAGGGGCAGCGGCTGCTCGTCCTGGCCGCCGACTGGCCGGGCTGGCTGGCGGGGCGACGGCCCGTGCCCGACGAGCGCCGCGCGCACGTGCGGGGTGCGGTCGAAATCGTGGGAGTGGCGCCCGCCGGCAGCGAGTCGCCGGGCGAGGTGCAGTTCGACGGCATCCTCTTCGAGGGCGAGGTGCGCGTCGCCGCCGGCCACCTGGGCGCGCTCGCGTTTCGCCACGCGACGCTGGTGGACGGCCTCGCCGTGGACACGTCGGACGCCGCGCAGCCCAACGGCGGCCTGCGTGTGCACGTGGAGAAATGCCTGACGGGGCCCCTCGTCGTGCCTGCGGGCGTCCGCGAGGTGCGCGTGGCCGACAGCATCGTGTGCGGGCACGCGCTGGGCACGGCGGGCGCCGACGGCGTCGCCCTCGCGGGCAGCGCCGACGGGCTGGCGCCCGGCCCCGCCACCACGATTGAGCGGACGACGGTGCTGGGGCGCGTCCACGTCGAAACCCTCACGATGGCGTCGGAGACGATTTTCGCGGGCGCCGTCGTGGCCGACCGGTTGCAGCAGGGGTGCGTGCGTTTTTCGTACGTGCCGCCCGACCGGCCCGGCGCCCCGTCGCGCCTGCCGCGCCGCTTCCGGTGCCAGCCCGACCTCGCCCTCGACGCCCGCGCCGCCGCCCTCGGCGTGCCGCGCGCCCGCCTCGCCGCCGCCGAGCGGCGTGCCGTGGAGGGGCGCGTCGTGCCCCTGTTCACGTCCACGCGCTACGGCCAGCCCGGCTTCGGGCAGCTGGGCCGCGCCGCCCCCGACGAGATCCGCACGGGCGCCGAGGACGGCTCCGAGATGGGCGCTTTCAGCTTTCTCAAAAACCCGCAGCGCGTGGCCAACCTGCGCGCCGCCCTCGACGAGTATCTCCGGCTGGGCTTGGACGCCGGCCTCATCTTCGCCACGTAGCCCGCCATCCCCAACCCCCACTGCCATGAAAGGCGACTTTACCCGATCCACCTTTGATCGGCGCAACCATTACAGCCGCGTGCTCATGCAGCAGGGGCGCGTGCAGCTCGACGCCGACTGGAACGAGCAGGCCGACCTGACGCGCAGCCGCATCGAAACCGAGGCCGCCGACACGTTCGGGCCCGTGGGCGCGCCCCTCCACGCCGACGGCCTGCGCGTCGTGCCCGGCGCCGGCGCCCTCACCGCCGACGAGGCCGCGCGGCCCGGCAACGCCAGCCCGCCCACGCCCGCCGCCGACGGCGACTTCCTGCTGACGGCAGGCCGCGTGTACGTGGACGGCGTGCTGGCCGAAAACGAGGCGATCTGCACGTACCGGCAGCAGCCCCACCGCCCCGACCCCGGCGCGCCCACGCCCGGCACCTTTCTCGCCTATCTCGACGTGTGGGAGCGCCACCTGACGGCCCTCGAAGCGCCCGCCATCCGCGAAGTCGCACTCGGCGGCCCCGACACGGCCACGCGCACCCAGACCGTCTGGCAGGTGCGCCTGCTGGACGTGACGGGCGAGGCCGAGGAAGGCGGCACGTCGTGCCTGACGCCGTTCGAGGCGTGGACGCAGGCCACGCGCCCGCCCACGGGCCAGATGGCCGCCCGCGCCGAGGAAAGCGCCGCCGCCGACGATCCGTGCGTCGTGGCGCCGGGCGGCGGCTACCGCGCCCTCGAAAACCGCCTGTACCGCGTCGAAGTCCACGCCGGCGGCGAGCGCAACGCGTCCCTTTTCAAGTGGAGCCGCGACAACGCGACCGTGGTGGCCCGCTGGCTCGACGAGACGCCCGTTGACGCGGCGCAGATGCGCATTGGCGTGGGGTCGCTGGGCCGCGACGACGTGCTGCGCTTTCTGCCCGGCGGATGGGTCGAACTCACCGACGACGCGCACGAACTCGAAGGGCGCCCCGGCACGCTCGTCCAGGTGCTGCGCGCCGAGGACGACACGCTCACGCTCGACCTCACGACGGCCATCGGGGCGGAAACCTCCCGCGCCCTTTTTCCCCTCAACCCGCGCGTGCGCCGCTGGGACGGCGTGCTCCAACTCGTCACCAACGTCAACTGGCTGACGCTCGAAGACGGCGTGCAGGTGCGCTTCTACAACGGCACCTACCGCGCGGGCGACTACTGGATGATTCCCGCCCGCACCGCCACCGCCGACGTCGAGTGGCCCGCCGACGCCGCAGATGCCCCGGCGCGCGTGTCGCCCCACGGCATCCAGCACCACTACGCCCGCCTCGCGCTGGGCACGTGGAGTGGCAGCGCGTGGAGCGGCGTGACCGACTGCCGCCCGCTTTTTCCGCCCGCCACCGAGCTGACGAGTCTGTTTTACGTGGGCGGCGACGGCCAGGAGGCCACCGTCCAGCCCGACGGCAGCGCGGTTCTCGACCAGCCCCTCCAGGTAGGCGTGGCGCGTGGGCGATGGCCCGTGGCGGGCGCCCGCGTGCGTTTCCGCGTGGCGCAGGGCGGGGGAACGGTGAACGGCGCCGCGGAAACCGTCGTGGCGACGGGCGACGACGGCATCGCGGGCGTGGGGTGGGTGCTGGGCGCCGCCGACGCGCCGCAGCAGGTCGAGGCCGCGCTGCTCGACGCCGCCGGTGCGGCCATGCACCTGCCCATCCATTTCAGCGCCCGCCGCCGCGCCGCCGATACGGGCGCCGAGCCCGGCTTCCAGGTGGTGCGCGTCGAGGCCGGCGGCACGCCCCTCGTCAACGACGCCGAGCTGTCCGTCGAGCGGCTCGTGCAGGGCATCGAAGTCAGGTGCAGCGCGCCCTTTATCGCCGAGCGGGCCTTCGGGCCGCGCAAGCCCGTCTGCTACGTCACGCTTTACCTGCCGTGGCCTTTTCCGCCCGACGAGCGGCGCTTCTGGAACCTCAACGAGCCCGTCGCCACCCACCCCATCCGGCTGGGCGCGACGGCAGGGGCCGACGACGATTCCATTTTCTGGAATGCCACCACGAATACGGCGCAGTGGCTGCGGCAGACGCTTTTTCAGCTACTCGAGGAGTTCGGACACCTCGACCCCGTGCTGGGCTACCTCACACTTGAAGGCCACTACATCTGGGCGCGCGACCGCGGCGAAAACGGCGATGGGGACAGGCAGGGGCCTTTTCTCGACGGCGACGTGTTCGGGGCGCCCCGCGCCGACGGCGGCACCGACGCCCGCCTGCCCAGCGGCGACCGGCGGCGCGGCGGGCGCTTCGAGATGTGGTTCCACCTCGTGCGCAGCGAGGGCGAACCCGACATCCGCGTGCGCCCTGCTGATCTCAGCTTTGGCGTCGTGCCCCTCGGCGGCGCTGCCGACGAGTCGTTCACCGTTCTCAACCGGGGCACCGGCCCGCTCGTCGTGTCGGCGCTGCGCGTGGACAGCCCGGCCTTCGAGGTGATGGACGCCGTGCCGTTTACCGTTGCGCCCGGCGAGCAGCGCGCCGTCGCCGTGCGCTTCCGCCCGACGGTGGCGGGGCAGGTGGCCGCTCGCCTGTTCGTCGAGAGCAACGACCGCAACGTCACGACCGAGGAAACGACGGTCGGCCTGTTCGCCGAAGCCATCCGGGGCACCACGCCGCGCAACCGGGCGCGCGTGCAGGTGCTCCACAACGCCCTGCTCGACCCCGTGTCGGTCTTTTTCGACGACGAGCAAGTCGTGGAAAACCTGGCGCTGGGCAACGGCACGCCCTTTTTCGACGCCCGCGCCGGGCGCCGCGCCACGGCCCGCGTGCTGGACGCCGCGACAGGTGCCGAGGTGGCCCGCGCCGACGTGGCCTTCGAGAACGGCGAGCAGTACGCCCTCGTCGTCTGCGGCGACCGGCAGCGGCCCCAGCTTTCCGTCCTGCGCAATGCCCGCGAAAACGCCGAAAACACGGGGCAGGTGGACGTGCGCGCCTACAACGGGCTCGCGGGCGACCAGTCCACCATCGCCATCCGCGAGCTCGGCGGCGCCTTTGCCCTGGCCCGCTGCACCGCCGCCGACGCGTACGGCACCGCGGCGCCGCGCACGCTCAACGTGGTCACCGTGGGCGCAAACGGGCAGCGCACGGGCAGCTTCGACTTCGACCTGCGCGAGCAGGCCGGGCGCGCCTTTGTGCTCCTGTCCATCAGCATCGCCGTTTCCGACCGCGTGCAGACGGTCGTGTACGGCATTGACGGGCAGGGGCGCCGCATCCTGCCATTGCAACTCCAGACAAACCAGCCGGGCCGCCTCGTCGCCGGGGGCCTGACGACGCGCGTGGGCGCCGTTGCCGCCGAAACGCGCGCCGACACGAGCACCGTCGCGGGCGTGGGCGAGGCGTTCTCGGCCCGGCTTGCCGAGGGCGGCATCCGCAACGCGGGCCAGCTGGCCACGCTTGACGCGGCGCGCGTGAGTGCCCTCCTGGGCGTCAACGAGGAACGTGCCGCCGGCATCGTGCGCGAAGCCCGCCTGCGCATCGGGCGGACGTAGGGGCGTGACGGGTTTGTTTCAAAATGAGAACGGGCGGCCTCCCGGTGGAAGCCGCCCGTCTTCTCTACAGGCACGCGCCGGGGCTATTACATCTTGCCCTGGCTGATGGTCCACTGCACCGAGTATTGCAGCAGCGTCG
>CBDUCD010000196.1:0-5695 GCA_965365535.1 uncultured Rhodothermales bacterium
TGGCCCGCAGCGAGTACCGCAAGCGCAAGCGCCGCCGCATGTACTCGCTCCAGAGCGTCAACCGCGACAACGAGGAGTACGAACTCGAAATCCCCGACGAGACGTTCTTGCCCGACAAGCACGCCGAAAGCTCCATCCAGGACGCCTACATCCAGCAGGCGCTGCGCGAGATTCCGGCCTCGTTCCGCGAGGTCGTCGTGCTGCGCGACGTGCAGCAGCTCGCCTACGAGGAAATCGCCGAGATCACGGGCCTGCCCATGGGCACGGTGAAAAGCCGCATCAACCGGGGGCGCACCAAGCTGCAGGCGCTGCTGCGCGCCATCTACCCCTTCCACCCCACGGCCACGGTGGAGGAAGCCGAGGAAGAGCCCGAAGACGTGCTCGTCGGCTGACGCCCTGACGCCGTGCCAAGCCCCGCTGCGCCCCACCGCAGCGGGGCTTTTTCGCGTCCGTTTCGCCGTCGCGCGGGGCCGCGCCGGATAGATTGCCTTTTCTCACCAGCCCATTGTTGATCCATGAAAACGCTCCAGGACCTCGACCTCAGCGGCAAGCGCGTGCTCGTGCGCGTCGATTTCAACGTGCCCCTCGACAAGTCCACCACGCCCCCCACCATTACCGACGACACGCGCATCCGCGCCGCGCTGCCCACCATCGAGGCCATCACGCGGGCCGGCGGCAAGGCCATTCTGATGAGCCACCTGGGGCGCCCGAAAGGCGGCGCCGACCCGCAGTTCAGCCTCGAACCCATTGCCCGCCACCTGGCGACGCTGGTGGATGCGCCCGTGGAGTTCGTCCCCGCCACGACGGGCGACGCGGTCGCCGCGCAGATCGCCGACATGCCCGGCGGCAGCATCCTCGTGCTCGAAAACACGCGCTTTCTGGCCGGCGAGACCAAAAACGACGAGGCGATCTCGAAGGGCCTCGCCGCCCTGGCCGACGTGTACGTCAACGACGCCTTCGGGTCGGCGCACCGCGCGCACGCCTCGACGGAGGGCCTCACGCACTTCGTGGGCGAAAAGGCCGTGGGCCTCTTGATGCAGAAAGAGGTGGACTACCTGGGCCGGCTGCTCGAAAACCCCGAGCGCCCGTTCGTGGCGATTCTGGGCGGCGCCAAAGTGTCCGACAAGATCGGCGTCATCGAAGCCCTGCTGGGCCGCGTGGATACGCTGCTGATTGGCGGGGCGATGAGCTACACCTTTATCAAGGCGCTGGGGGGCAGCGTGGGCGCGTCGAAGTTCGAGGAGGACAAGCTGGACGTGGCGCGCGACCTCTACCGCCGCGCCGAGGGCCGCATCCTGTTGCCCACCGACCACGTCGTCGCCGACGCCTTCAGCAACGACGCCGCGCGCCGGACCGTCGAGGGCGCCATCCCCGACGGCCTGATGGCCCTCGACATCGGCCCCGAGACGCTGGCCCGCTACCGCGACGTGATTGGGGGCGCCCGCACGGTGGTGTGGAACGGGCCGATGGGCGTTTTCGAGATGTCGAACTTTGCCGAGGGCACCTTTGGCGTGGCCCGCGCCCTCGCCGACGCGACCGACAAAGGCGCGCTGACCGTCGTGGGCGGCGGCGACTCGGTTGCGGCCATCACCGAAAGCGGCTTCGAAAGTCGCATCTCGCACGTCTCGACGGGCGGCGGCGCCATGCTGGAGTTTCTCGAAGGCCAGACGCTGCCGGGCGTGGCGGCGCTCGACGCATAGGTGCGGATCGTCGTAGGGGCGTGCCGCGGCACGCCCCTACATCCCGGCTGACTACCCCTTCAGCGCCGCGTCACGCCACCGTGAGCACGATTTTGCCGACGTTCTCGCGCGCCTCCATGCGGCGGTGCGCGGCCTGCACGTCGCGCCAGTCGAATACGCTGTCAATGACGGGGCGGAGGGTGCCATCGGCGAAGCCGGGCCAGGCGTGCTGCCGGAATTGGCGGGTGAGGTGGGCTTTGTAGGCGATGCTGCGGCTGCGGAGGGTGGACATGACAAGCGTGCCGCGCCGCGCGAAAAAGCCGCGCAGGTCGAACCCCTCGACCTTTCCGCCGCCCATCGTGGCGAGCACGACCCAGCGGCCATCGAGGGCGATGAGGCGGACGTGGTCGGCGGCATACGCCGCGCCGATAAAGTCCACGATCACGTCGGCGCCGTGCCCGTCCGAGACTTCCATCACCTTGTCGGCAAACGATTCGGCGCGGTAGTCCACGAGCGCCTCGAAGCCGAAAGGCGCCAGCGCCGCGTGCTTGGCGCCCGACGCCGTGCCGACAACGCGGGCGCCCGCGCGGTGGGCGAGCTGGACGGCCGCCGTGCCCACGCCGCTGGCCGCCGCGTGCAGCAGCACCCACTCGCCCGCCTGCACGCCGGCGATGAGGTGGAGCGCCTGGTACGCCGTCAGAAACGCCTCGGGAAGGGCGGCGGCCCTTTCGAACAGCATCTCGGGGGGCAGGCGGAGCGCGAGCGCTTCGGGAACCGTCACGTACTCGGCGTAGCCGCCGCCCGGCAAGAGGGCGCACACGCGGTCGCCCTGGTGCCAGCCATTTACGCCCGCGCCCCAGCCCGCGACTTCGCCCGCCATTTCGAGGCCGAGCAGGGGCGAGGCGCCGGGCGGCGGCGGGTAGTGGCCGGCGCGCTGCAACAGGTCGGCGCGGTTGAGGGCCGTGGCGCGCACGCGCACGAGCAGCTCGCCCGGCGCGGGCGCGGGGCGCGGCGCCTCTCCCATGACGAGGGTTTCGGGGCCGCCGGGCGCGGGGCAAAGAATGGCCTGCATGGCCTGGGTTGATGTGATATCTTGCATGGGAACAGGTCTTTCCCCCCAATTAAAGGCCCCGTTCGGCGCTTCCTCATATGACACGCGAAACGTTCACCGTCTCCGTGCGCGATGGGTCTTCCTACCCCGTCACGTTCGGGTCGCTCGACTTCCTGGCCGGCTCGCTCGACGCCGCCGGTGTGCGGCCCGGGCGCGCGTTCGTCGTCACCGACCGCAACGTGCACGAGGCGCACGGCGCCCACCTCGAAGCCCTGCTGGCGTGGGCCGGCTTCGACGTGTGCGTCGAGGCCATCGCGCCCGGCGAGGGCAGCAAGTCGCCCCGCCACCTCGACGCGCTCTACGAACGCGCCCTCGAATGGGGCATAGACCGGCAGACGCCCGTCATCGCCTTTGGCGGCGGCGTCGTGGGCGACCTGGCGGGCTTTGCCGCCGCGACGCTCCTGCGCGGCGTGCCCCTCGTGCAGATCCCGACGACGCTGGTGGCGCAGGTGGATTCGGCGCTGGGCGGCAAGACGGGCATCAACCACCGGCTGGGCAAAAACCTCATCGGCGCCTTCCACGCGCCGTGCCTGGTGTATGTGGACCCGGCGCTGCTGCAAACGCTGCCGCAGCGCGAGTGGACGGGCGGGCTGGCCGAGGTCGTCAAGCACGCCGCCATTGCCGACGCGTCGTTTTTCGCGTGGCTGGAAGACCACTGGAAGGCCATCGAGATGCGCGAGGCGGGCGCCGTGGCCACGACCATCCGGCAGGCCGGCCGCATCAAAATCCGCATCGTGAGCGCCGACGAGCGCGAGCACGGCGACCGGATGCTGCTCAACTTCGGGCACACCTTCGGGCACGCCATCGAGCGCGTGGCGGGCTACGGCCTCTACACGCACGGCGAGGCCGTGGCCCTGGGGATGCGCGCCGCCGTGCTGCTCTCGGCCCAGTACCACCCCGACCTGCCGACAGAGCGGCTGCTGGACCTCATTGGCCGGATTCCCCTCCCCGACTTCCGCGTACCCCTCGACCCCGCCAGCCTCGTCGCGGCCATGCGGCACGACAAAAAGGCGCTGGCGGGCGCGCTGCGCTTTGTGCTGCTGCGCAACATCGGCGAGGCGTACGTCCGGTCGGGCGTGCCCGAGGGCGCCGTCGTGGAGGCGCTGCGCGCGGCGCTGGGGCCGCGTGTGGGCGCCTGAAACGGCACCAATCGCCCGCTGCTGCATTCCAGCCCTGCCGTTTTTCCTGCCCTGTTGCGCCGCCTCGTCACCTTTTCTCACCGGGCACTCCGCGCCGTGCTCGTCGGCGCCGGCGTGCTGGCCCTCGTGTTCGTCATCCTGACGCGCACCGACGTGGGGCGCGACGGCGTGCGGCGCGGGCTGGAAACGGCGTTTGCGCGGCAGTTCAGCGGCACGCTGCGCATCGACACGCTTTCGGGCAACCTGGTGGGAACGCTCTACGCGCGCGGCGTGACGGTGCGCGGCCCCGACGGCGGCCTGCTGCTCGAAGCCGACCGGGTCGTGCTCCGGCCCACGTTTCGCGGCCTGCTGACGCGGCAGTTCACGCTGCGCAGCGCCCTCGTCGTGCGCCCCCGCGTGTTTCTGCGGCGCGACAGCCTGGGCTGGAACGTGGCCCGCCTCGCGCGCCCGCGCCCTGCCCCGCCCGAGCGCCGCCCGTGGACGGTTCGCACGACGGCCATCGAAATCCGCGACGGGCGCGTGGAGGTGGACGATGCCCTCGCGCCGCCGCCCGCCGTCGCGTCGGGGTGGCTGTTCGACTACCGCGCCCTGCGCGCCGACTCGCTGTTTGCCCATTTCAGCGTCCGCCTCGACGGGCAGCAGCGGCGCGTCAGCGTGGAGCGCCTGGCCGCCCGGCTGCACGATCCGCGCGCCCACCTCGCCCTCGCGGGCCAGTTTCAACTCGATGCCGATGGCGCCCTCGACGCCGACGCCCGCGTGCGCGTGGACGATTCGGCGCTGCGGCTGACGGCCCGCCGCGACGGCGACGCGTCCGGCCCGTTCAGCCTTGCGGGCAGCCTCGACCTGGACGCGTGGCAGCGCTTCGTGCCGCGCCTGCCCGCCAGGGGCCGCGTGCGCGTCGAAGCGGCAGGCACGGCAGCCAGGGGCGCCGTTACCCTCGAAACGTGGCGCGTGCGGGCGGGCAGCAGCCAGGTCCGGGGCCATGCGCGCCTGCGCTGGGATTCGCTGGGCGTCGAAATCGCCCGCTTCAGCGTGGACGGCGCGCTGCGCGCGGGCGACCTGGCCGCCCTCTGGCCCGCTGCGCCGCCCGCCGCCACGACCCTCGCCAGCGGCGCCCGTTTCGATTTGCAGGGCAGCGCCCGCCTGCCCCGCGTGGGCGGCGGCCCCCTCGCCCTCGACGCGCGCGTGGAGTACGCGGGCACGCCCGGCAGCGCGGCAGGCACCGTCGCCCTCAGCCGCAGCGAGGCGTGGCACCTGGCCCTGCGGCTGGACGTGCGCGATTTCCAGCCCGGCCTGTTCGCCGCCGGCGCCCTCGACGAGACGGCAGTAGCCGGGCGCCTGGCCGCCGACGTGCGCGGGGCGTCGCTGCGGCGCCTGTGGGGCCGCGCCGACGTTACGCTCTCCCCGTCCCTGCTGGCCGGGCGGCGGCTCGACTCGCTGGGCGCCCACGTGCAGTTTGCGGGCAGCCAGTTTACCGCCCACGCCGGCGCGCGCGACGGCGACGCCCGGTGGCAGGGCACCCTCGAAGGCGACCTGTCGGGCGCGGCGCTGGCGGGGCGCGTCGAGGTGGTGCGGGGGCGGCTGGCGCTTATCGCCCCGGATCTGCCTTTTGGCGCCTTTTTCAGCGGCAGCGCCCTTTTCGACGTGCAGCGCCCCGCCGGTGCCGCCCCCTCGGGCGGCTTCGCCCTCACCCTCGACGCCTTCACCGTCCGCCGCGACACCATCGAGGTGGATTTCGGCCCCGCCGAGCTGGAGGCGCGGCTTGG
>CBDUCD010000197.1:0-5630 GCA_965365535.1 uncultured Rhodothermales bacterium
CTCCACGATGCCCGGCGTCCCGGCGTCGTAGGGGGCGAGGTGGAAAAGGGCCGCGTCGGTGCGGCGCGCATCGCCCCAGGCGCCCTCGGCCTCGACGTGGTTTTCGCCTGCCGCAAAGGGCACGTCGAACAGGGCGACGCCCTTTTCGGGCACCTTTTCGCCTATCTCGGCCCCGTCCAGCCGGAGAACCACGCGGTCGGCGTTGGTAAAGACGCTTACCGCCTGCTCCCGCGCCCGGTCCAGATGGTCGCGCTCGATGTGCAGGACGGGCTCGGGGCGCAGCAGGGCGCGGTAGTAAAACGCCACGTCCTTCGGCGTGCGGTCGAAGTAAAACAGGCCCTTCTGGTTGATGGCGTTCCTGGTGTCCTGCCGGCCCTCCGAGCCAAAATCGAAGAAATTCCAGACGGCGCTGCCGGCCAGGTAGGGGCGCGCCCGAATCTGCTCGAACGAGGCGCGGTGGAACGCCTCGCCGTATTCGACGGAGAAGTCGAAGGCGACGGGGTTCGGAGCGTGGACGCGCCTGTCGGTGCCGGCGCCGTACTCGCTCACGACGAGGGCCTTGCCGGGGTAGCGCGCGTGCATCCGGTCGAGAAAAGGGCCGAGGTCGGCAAAGGTGCCGTAGTACCAGCCGAAGTACAGGTTGAGGCCCAGCACGTCGGCGACGGACGAGAGGCCGGCGAAGTCTTCGGCCATGCCGCTCGTGACGGCCATTGCCGTGGGGCGGTAGGGGTCTTCGCGCTTTGCCACGGCGTCGAGGCGGCGGGCGAGGGCTTCGACGGCGGCCACGTAGCCGGAGGGCAGCGGGTCGGGCATCCGCAGCAGCACCTCGTTCATGTACCCCCACATCACAACCGACGGGTGGTTGTAGTGCTGCCTGATGGTCTCGACGAGCATGGCCTCGGCATTCCCGGCAAACGCCTCCGACATCGTGATGGTGTTGACGACGGGGATTTCCTCCCACACGGCCAGCCCGGCGGCATCCGTCGCCTCAAGGACGGCGGGGTCCTGCGGGTAGTGCGCGAGGCGCAGAAAGTTGAAGCCCGTCCTTTTGATCAGGCCAATGTCGCGGCGGTGCGCCTCGTCCGCGAGCGCGTTGCCTTTGCCCTCCTCGTCCTGGTGCCGGTTGGCGCCGTTCAGCGTGACCTTCTCGCCGTTGAGGTAAAAGCCGTCGCCGCGCGCTTCGAGGGTGCGGAAGCCGAGGGGGTTTTCGACGCGGTCCAGCACGCGCCCGTCCGCGCCCGCGATCTCGGTCACGACGCGGTACAGGCGCGGCGCCTCGGGCGACCAGCGCTGCGGCGCGGCAACTATTCCTGCCGTCCGGGACACCGCCGTCTCTCCCGCCGCCACGCGCAGCGGCGCCTGCAGGCGCGCCACCTCCTTTCCGCCGGGGTCGAAAACGCGGTGCACCACGTCCACCTGCACGCCGGCAGGGCTGTCGTTGGTGACGCGGGCGCGGGCCTGGACGGTTGCCCGGGCGTCGGTGATGTCGGGCGCGTCGAGATAGACGCCCGGCCCGGCGTGGTCGAGCACGTCGAGGTGGACGGCGCTGGTCGCAACGAGCCACACGTCGCGGTAGAGGCCGCCGTAGAACGTGAAGTCGGCGTCGAGGGGCGGCACGTCGAGGTCGTACTGGTTGTCCACGCGCACGGCAAGGGTGTTGCGGCCCGGCACGTCCACCAGATCGGTCACGTCGAAGGCGAAGGCGGTGTAGCCGCCCGTGTGCTGCCCGGCGGGGCGGCCGTTCACCCACACGTCCGCTACCTGGTTGGCGCCCTCGAAGTAGAGAAACAGGCGCTTGCCCTTTTGGGCCTCGCCCAGCACAAGCGCGCGGCGGTACCAGCCCGCGCCGCGCCGGTAGCCCTCGGTTTTGTCGAAGGCATCTGCGGCGTTCCACGTGTGCGGCAGGTTTACGCGCTGCCACGCGGCGTCGTCGAAACCGGAGGCTTCGGCGCCGGGGGCGTCGCCGTCGAAAAAGCGCCAGCCGTCATTTATCGCCTCCTGCACGCGCTGCGCGGCGGCGGGGGCGGCGAGCACGAGCGCGAGGGCGAAAAGGGGCAGGAAGCGCATCTCGGACATCGAAGAATCAGTCGTAGAGCAGGCGTTCGCCGGCTTTCCAGGTGCCGCGCCGCAGGGGCACGCGCATGGCATCGTCGGCTTCGAGGCGGCTGAACAGGCGGGCGCGCATGGCGTCGGCGACGGGCTTGAAGGCGGGCACATCCACGAGGTTGTGCATCTCGAAAGGGTCGTTCTGGAGGTCGTACAGCTCCTCGGTATCCCAGACGCCCTGGTAGTAGATGAACTTGTACTGGTCGCCGCGCAGCGCAAACGTCGTGGGCGTGTGCGGAAAGGCGTACTCCCAGTAGTATTCGTAGAGGAATTCGCGGCTCGTGTCGGCGGGCGCGTCGCCGCGCAAAAGGGGCAGAAACGACGTGCCGTCCATCGGAATCGTGGTGCGGGTGCCCGTCAGTTCAAGAAAGGTAGGCGCGATGTCAATGTTGCGCACCAGGCTTTCGACGCGGCTGCCGGCTTTGACGAAGCCCGGCGCCCACGCCAGCATGGGGATGCGGATGGACTCCTCGTAGGCGTTGCGCTTGTCAATGAGGCCGTGCTCGCCCAGCAGAAAGCCATTATCGCCCAGGTAGAGGACGAGCGTATTCCGGGCCAGCCCGTTCTCTTCGAGAAAGTCGAGCACGCGGCCCACGCTTTCGTCGGCGGCGAGCAGGGTTTCGGCGTAGCGGCGGTAAAAGGCGTCGAAGCCGCCCGGCCCCAGCGTGCCGTGGTACATGAAATCCACGCCGTGCCACGAGCCGCGCTGCTCGCGCACCCAGTGCGGCTTGCCCGCGTAGTTGCTTTCGGTGAGGGCCATCGAAAGGGGGTACGGGATGGCGGCGTCGGCATAGACGCCCCGGTGGCGCGGCGCGGGCTCGAACTCGGCGTGGACGGCTTTGTGGGACAGTTCGAGGAAAAACGGCTTGCTTTTGTCGCGCGCCGCCAGCCAGTCGAGGGCGTAGTCGGTGAGCAGGTCGGTCGTGTACCCTTCGCGCGCCACGCGCTGCCCGTCCACGTTGAGCGTCGGGTTGAAATACACGCCCTGCCCCCGGAAACTCACCCAGTGGCTGAAGCCCGGCTGCGGCTCGTCGTCGGCCTCGCCCATGTGCCACTTGCCGATAAAGGCGGTCTGGTAGCCGTTCTGCTGCAAGTCCTGCGGGAAAAAGCGCGTGCCGGCGGGGATGGGGCTCGTGTTGTCCACGATGCCGTGGTTGTGGGCGTAGCGCCCCGTCAGGATGGACGCGCGCGAGGGCGAGCACAGACTCGTCGTCACGAAGGCGTTGGCGAGGTGGGCGCCCTCGCGCGCGAGCCGGTCGAGGTGGGGCGTCTGGAGAAACGCGGGCGCGTGGGGATGGGCGCTGAAAAAGTCGTAGCGCTGGTCGTCGGTGACGATGAGGACGATGTTGCGGGGCTGCGCGGGCGCGAGGCGCGGCACCGCGAGCACGGCCATCAGCAGGAGCAGCACAGAACGCATGGCAGGGCGGAGAAAGGGCGCGAGGTGCGCGTCAGGGCGTCAGCTCGAAGCGGGCCGCGAGGTCGGCCTGGGACGAGCCGCCCACGTAAACGGTGAAAAAGCCGGGCTCCGTCGTCCACGCCCCGTCCAGTCCCCAGAACTGGAGGTCGTCGGGGGAGAGGGTAAAGGTGACCGTCCGGGTCTGGCCGGGCTGGAGGGCCACGCGGCGGAAGCCTTTGAGTTCGCGCACGGGCGGCGTCGTGCTGCGCACCTCGTCGCGGACGTACAGCTGCACCACCTCGTCGCCGGCGCGGGCGCCCGTATTCGTCACATCTACCGAAACCGTAATCGTGCCGCCGGCGGCGAGGCGCGGCGCGTCCAGCCGCAGGTTGGCGTACCCGAACGTGGTGTACGAGAGGCCAAAGCCGAAGGGGAAAAGCGGCGTGTTGGGCGCGTCGAGGTAGCGCGACTTGTACTTCTCGAACGTCGGCCCGACGGGGCGGCCCGTGTTTTTGTGGTTGTAGTAGAGGGGAATCTGGCCCTCGCTGCGCGGAAACGTCGCGGGCAGCTTGCCGCCGGGGTTGTAGTCGCCAAACAGCACGTCGGCCACGGCGTCGCCCATCTCGGTCCCCAGGTGCCACGTTTCGAGAATCGCGGGGGCGGCTTCGGCGAGATAGGGGATGGCGAGCGGGCGCCCGTTCATCAGCACCACGACCGTTGGCTTGCCGAGGGCGAGGATGCGGCGGGCCAGGGCCTCTTGCACGCCCGGCAGCCCGATGCTGGCGCGGCTGGCGGCCTCGCCCGAGAACTCGTGCGGCTCGCCCACGACGAGCACGACGGCGTCGGCGCCCTGCGCCGCGCGCACCGCCTCGGCAAAGCCCGTGCTGTCGGCGCTCAGCCCGGCCTCGACGGCGGCCTCGAAGCCGCGCGGCAGCGGCCGGTAGCCGGGGGCGTAGGCGACGCGCGTGCCGGGCACGGCGGCGCGGATGCCTGCCAGCACCGACCGGGCATCGGCGGGGCGGCCGGCGCCGGCCCACGCGCCCAGCACAGCCGCGGAGTCGTCGGCCAGGGCGCCCACGACGGCAACGGTGCCCAGCGTTCTGGCGAGGGGCAGCACATCCCCGTCGTTTTTGAGGAGGACGATGCTCTGCCGGGCGGCGTCGCGGGCGGCGGCGCGGTGGCGCGGGTGCAGCATCGTCGCGGCGGCGCGCGTGGTGTCGCGGCAGTAGCGGTAGGGGTCGTCGAACAGGCCGGCGCGCCATTTCACGCGCAGCACGCGCCGCACGGCCTCGTCCACGACGGCAAGGGGCAGGCGCCCGGCCTCGACTTCGGCGGCGAGGTGCTGGACGTAGAGGCCACTGACCATGTCCATGTCCACGCCCGCGGCGAGGGCCTGCCGGGCGGCACTGGCGCTGTCGGCGGCGACGCCGTGGAAAAGCAGCTCCCACACGCCCGTGTAGTCGCTGACGACAAAGCCGTCGAAGCCCCACTCGCCGCGCAGCACGTCGGTCATCAAAAAGCGGCTGGCCGTGGCGGGCACGCCGCCGACCTCGTTGAAAGACGCCATCACGGTTTCGACGCCCGCGTCAATGGCGGCTTTGAAAGGCGGCAGGTAGATTTCGCGCAGCGTCCGCTCGGACACGTCGGCGGTGTTGTAGTCGCGCCCGGCCTCGGCGGCGCCGTACGCCACGTAGTGCTTGGCGCAGGCCACGAGCGTCGAGTCGGAGGCGAGGTCGGTGCCCTGGAAACCGCGCACATTTGCGGCGGCAAACAGCCCGCCCAGGTACGGGTCTTCGCCATTGCCCTCGGCAATGCGGCCCCAGCGCGGGTCGCGCGCGATGTCCATCATGGGCGCGAACGTCCAGTTCAGCCCCATCGCCGTGGCCTCGCGGGCGGCGACGCGGGCGCCCGTCTCGGCCACGTCCGGGTTGAAAGAGGCGGCCTGCGCGAGCGGGATGGGGAAAATGGTGCGGAAGCCGTGGATGACGTCGTGCCCGAAAATGAGCGGGATGCCCAGCCGACTCTTTTCGACGGCCCGGCGCTGCACCTCGCACACGGCACCCGCGCCGAAGATGTTGAGAAACGAGCCCACGCGCCCCGCCTCGATTTCGGCGTCGCCGCCCTGCGG
>CBDUCD010000198.1:0-5553 GCA_965365535.1 uncultured Rhodothermales bacterium
AGGAGCGCATGAAGGCCGTCATGAACGAGCTGGAGAAAAGCCCCGACGTGATCCTCTTCATTGACGAGCTGCACACCATTGTGGGCGCCGGCGGCGCGTCGGGCTCGCTCGACGCCTCGAACATGTTCAAGCCCGCCCTCGCGCGCGGCGAAATCCAGTGCATCGGCGCCACGACGCTGGACGAGTACCGGCAGTACATCGAAAAAGACGGCGCCCTCGACCGGCGCTTCCAGAAAATCATCGTGGACCCCTCGACGCCCGAGGAAACCATCCAGATTCTCAAAAACATCCGCGAGCGCTACGAGGAGCACCACAACGTCCGCTACTCGGACGAGGGGCTGGAGCTGGCCGTCAAGCTGAGCGAGCGCTACATCAGCGACCGCTTTTTGCCCGACAAGGCCATTGACGTGCTCGACGAGGCGGGGGCGCGCGTGCACCTGGCCAACATCAAGGTGCCCAAGGAAATCGTCGAGCTGGAGAAAAAGATCGAGGACGTGCGCGAGGAGAAAAACCGCGTCGTGAAGGCGCAGAAGTTCGAGGAGGCCGCCCGCCTGCGCGATACCGAGAAAAAGCTGCTCGACGAGCTCGAAGCCGCCAAGCAGGAGTGGGAGCGCAAGGCCGAGACCGAGATCCACGACGTGACGCCGCAGAGCATGGCCGAAGTGGTGGCGATGATGACGGGCGTGCCCGTGGATAAAATCTCGCAGTCGGAGTCGCGCAAGCTCATGGAGATGGAAAAGGCGCTCCAGGGCCGCGTGGTCGGGCAGGACGAGCCCATCGTCAAGCTCAGCCGCGCCATCCGCCGCACGCGCGCCGGCCTCAAAGACCCGCGCCGCCCCATCGGCTCGTTCATCTTTCTCGGGCCGACGGGCGTGGGCAAAACCGAGCTTGCCAAGGTGCTCACGGGCTACCTGTTCGACAACCAGGACGCCCTGATCCGCATCGACATGAGCGAGTACATGGAGAAGTTTTCCGTGAGCCGGCTCGTGGGCGCGCCTCCGGGCTACGTGGGGTATGAAGAAGGCGGCCAGCTAACGGAAAAGGTGCGCCGCAAGCCCTACTCGGTCGTGCTCCTGGACGAGATCGAAAAGGCGCACCCGGACGTGTTCAACATCCTTTTGCAGGTGCTCGACGACGGCATCCTCACCGACGGGCTGGGCCGCCGGGTGGACTTCCGCAACACGATCATCATCATGACCTCGAACATCGGGGCGCGCGACATCAAAAACCTCGGCAAGGGCATGGGCTTCTCGGCCAACGCCGAGGACACCTACGACTACGCCAAAATCAAGTCCACGGTCGAGGACGCCCTCAAGCGCGTCTTCAACCCCGAATTCCTCAACCGCATTGACGACGTGATCGTGTTCCACCCGCTGGAAAAGAAGCACGTCTTCGAGATCATAGACCTGATGCTGGGCGAGCTGCTCAAGCGCACGCACGACCTGGGCATCGGCGTCGAGCTGACGGACGAGGCCAAGGCGTTTCTGGCCGACAAGGGCTACGACCCGCAGTTCGGGGCGCGCCCCCTGCGCCGCACCCTCCAGAAGTACGTCGAGGACCCGATGGCCGAGGCGCTGCTCAACGAGACGGTGAAAGAGGGCGACACCCTCGTGCTGGGCTACGACGCCAAAAAGTCGGCGGGCGAGCTGACCATCAAGACGAAAAAGGCCAAAAAGGGCGCCGCCGCCGCCGACAAGCTGGACGCGCCGGAGCCCGAGGAGGAGGAGCCGGCAAAGGGCGAATAGCACCAGATCCGCTTACACGGTTGTCATGGCGAGGCGCGTAGCGCCGTGGCAATCTCGTCGCCTCCGCCCCGAACGACGAGATTGCCGCGCTTCGCTCGCAATGACAAACCGGAAGGGCGATGCCGGATGTGGCAAAACGCGAGGCGCGCCGGGTGCTGTTTGCAGCGCTGCCCGGCGCGCCTCGCGTTTTGTCTGCCCGCAGCGCCGGGCTGCCTCTGGCGGGCTACACCACCTGGCGCAGCACGGCGTCTATGCGGGCGAGTTCGGGGGCCAGGGCGGCGCGCAGGTCGAGGCGAAGCTGGCCGAGGTTGGGCCGCTCGGCAGGCGGCGGCAGCGCGTCCGCCCACGCCCGCGCCCTCCGCGCCGCCTCTTGCCCCAGCGCCGACAGCGCCGCGTGCAAGTCGTCCGCCGGGTCGAAGCGCGGCAGGGGCGCATCAAGGATGAGCTTGTGAACGTGTCGCGCTCCCATCAAGCCTCGCGGCTGATAATCCTTGATCAGCCGGTTGGGCTCGTCGGCGTTGAGAAAGGCGGCGAGGTAGTATGCCTCAGCCTCGCTTTGCGCTGGTGCCCAATAGGTAACGTGGTCAACCACAAACGGCAAATCCAGCGATCCCTGCTCGACGACGCAGGCGTTGGCGTCTTTGGCGGACGAACTGTAGAGCACCAGCCAGCGGTGGCCGAGGTGCTGGTTTGAGAGCTTGCCCTGCCAGTCCAGCCACTCCAGAAACGTCGTGTTCTCGTTGCGCTGTGTTTTGAGCTTTTCCCACACCGTTTCCACGTCGGCAAAGTAGCGGGCCGTGTCGCGCTCGCCGTCGCGGCGGAGGTCGGCGGGCGACAGCAGGGCGAGGGCGCCGTCGGCGTCGCGGGCAAGGGGCAGCACCACGAGTTCGGGTTCGAAAAGCACGAACGGCAGCAGGCTTTTCGCCATCGCCGTGCGAAACAGGAAGCGCGAGTGGACGCGCCCGCTGAAGGCATAATCTTTCCACGGCGCCTTTGCCTGCGCCGTGGCCTCCTCGTCCGTGGCGATGGTGAGTTCGCGGTCGTCGAAGTCGGGCGCGTTGCCGGTGGGGCGCACGAAATAGGCGTTGCGGGGCACGAGGGTAGCGCCCTGCCGGAAGGCATCTTTGTAGGCATTGCCCTCGCCGCCCCCGGCGCGCCCGGGTTTGCGGCGGGTAAAAGCCGTCCGCGCGCCCAGCCGGCCCACGTACCAGGTAGCAGGCTCGAAGGCAAGGTGGGGCCGGGCTTCGTCCCACGTGAGGTTGTGCACGGCCTGCCCCGTCGTGGGCAGGCGGCCCGCGACGTGGTAGCCGGGCAGGCCCGTGGTGGGCGGGGTGCGCCGCACGTTGCCCCACGCTTTCTCCGAAATGAGCACGCACGCGGGCACGCGGAACAGGGGCGCCACGCCGTCCAGGTCCCAGATTTCGGTGAGGCGCACGTTTTCGGCGCGCCCCGAGCGCAGCGCGGCGTGGTGGTCGGCAGAGAGAAACGCGCGCGGCATGACGAGGCCCATGCGCCCGCCTTTTCGGAGAAACGCCGACGCGGCGTGCGCCTGGAAAATGGCCGCGATTTCGAGGTGCGGCATGTTGGCCTGCCGCTCGGGCGCCACGCCGTACTTCTGGGCCAGGCTTCTGAGTTCGTCCTGGTAGCTGGCCACCTTTACGCCCGCGTACGTGAGCCAGGGCGGGTTGCCCAGCACCACGTCCACCTTGTCGCGCAGGAAAAACGGCTGGTAGAGGTTCTGGACGATAAACTTCCAGATGCCGTCGCGGCCCGCCTCTTTGGCATTTTTGAGGGCGCGGTAGAGCCGGTGGAAATCCGCGGCGAGGGCGGCGTCGGGCGGGGCGGCGCCCAGGCGCCTGCCAATGGTTTTGGCCAGCGTGCCGGCGTCAACGTCGGGTTGGCCCCGCGTGTCTTCGGCGAGGTCTTCGGCAGCGGCAATGGCGGCCTCGAACAGGGGCGGGTCGGCCAGCACGCGCGTGCTCAGGCGCAGCGTCTGCGCGTCCACGGCCACGGTAAACGAGGTGCCGAAAAGGTCGCCCACGGTGCCTTCGGGCGTTCGGAGCGTGTTGGCGAGGTACACGCGCAGCGCCACCGGGTGCCGGGCGTTGCGCACGTCGCGCCCGAGCGCGAGCAGCAGCGTCGTCTTGGCGATAAGGACGGAAAGGGGGTGGATGTCTATGCCCACGACGCGCCGGGCAATGTCGCCGGGGCCAAGCGTGGGGTGCTGCCGGTGGAACTGCGCTACGGCCGCGCGCAGAAACGAGCCGCTGCCGCAGGCCGGGTCGAGCACCGTCGTCGTCGGCGTAAAGGGAAACGCCGCCGTGACGCGCTCGCAGAGCCAGTCGGGGGTGTAATACTCGCCCAGCGCGTGGCGCGTGTCGAGGTCAATGAGTTCCTGGTACACGCCCTTGAGCACGTCCTCATCCACGCCTTTCGAGAAGTCGAAGCGCCCCACGGCGCGGGTGACTTCGCGGAAAAGCGGGCGCAGCGCGGTGTAGTGCGGCTCGTGCGCGACCCATCCGAAAAAGTCGCGCCCCACGAAGCCGCGCACGTTGAGCCGGTCGAAAATGTCGCCGGTGAGGATGCCCCTGAGTTCGGCATCGTCAATAAACGTGTCGGCGGTAAGTACCTCGTAGGCCAGCACTTTGGCGAAAACGCTGAGGTAGGTGTGGACGAGAAACTGGTCTTCGCGCTCGCCAAAGTCGCCGTAGGCGATAGAGAGAAAGCGCCGCCACTGCTCGAAGGCTACCTGCACGGAAGGCTCGCCGCGCGCCGCCCCGTAATGCCTTTGCAGCACGCCCAGCGAAGTGATAAAGGTGCGGCTCGTCTCGCCAAAGTCGCGCTCGATGGCTTCCAGCGTGGGCCGCCGCGGCTCGGTGGCAAACAGGTACTGGTCGAGGAAAAGGT
The DNA here is from genome assembly GCA_965365535.1 of uncultured Rhodothermales bacterium. Taxonomy (GTDB): domain Bacteria; phylum Bacteroidota; class Rhodothermia; order Rhodothermales; family BA12; genus CBDUCD01. Next base: position 4,653 of record CBDUCD010000198.1, read on the forward strand.
AAAAGTCCTCCGTGTTGTCGGGCGTCAGCGTGATAGACGCCGTGAGCTTGAGGTCGAGGTCGCGCGCCGTGGCAAAGCCCGCCCCCACGTCTTCCCAGCGCGGGGCATACACGCGCCACTCGCGGCAGTCGGTGCTAATGAGGGTAAAGCGGTAGTCGTCCCCCGCGCGCCAGTTGCCGGCGAGGTATTCGGCAAGTTGGTCGCGCGCGTGCTCCCCCGTTTTGCGGAGTTCGTTCTCGAACTCGATGATCACCGATCCATACTGCGTGTCCGCGCGCCCGGTCTTGATGCGGTCTTCGAGCGGGATCAGGGGGATGGCCTTTTCCGCGCCCAGAATCATGGCGTCGAGCGTTTCGCACGCGCCCGCGTCGCGCCCGAACAGGTCTTTGAGCAGGGCCAGCAGCAGCTCCTTTTTCACCTGCTCGTTGTTGGCGCTGCCCAAGTGGCCCAGGTAGGTCTGGATGCGGAGGGTGCGGTCGAGGGCCATGCGCGCTGAAAGGCAGAGAGAGGCAGGCCAGAAGGTACGCCGGGCGCCTGCCGCTGCCCGGCGCGACGCGGAGGCAACAAATAGAACACACAGACAACGCCCCGTCAGCCAAAAAAGGGGATACTGCCGGCGTCCGCTTTCCGCGCCCGCGGGCCGCCCCGCAATCCTTCCCGTCTGCCCCGCCCTGTGCTTCCCGCCCCGTGCAGGCGCCGCCGCGCCGCGCGGGTTCATCTCCCCCCTGTCCTGATTTCCCCTGTCATGATTCGATGCTGCCTGCTTTTTCTGCTGGGCGCGCTGGTGGCCCGGCACGCGGCGGCCCAGGCGCCGCCGTGGCAGGTAGAGGCGGCAGCCTTTTCGCGCCAGATGACGGTCGTGGGCGCGCTGCCGGCGCCGCCGGGGGCGGACGACCGCGTG
>CBDUCD010000199.1:0-5497 GCA_965365535.1 uncultured Rhodothermales bacterium
GGAGCCCCCTCAAGGGGGCGGTTAGTTCAACGGCGTAACTCCGATGACGAATGACCAGTGACGAATGACCAACGACCAGTAACCAACCGCCACTCCCGCTACAGGCCCGCCATGCCCTCTGCGCGGAGGGTTTCGATTTCGCGGGCGGCGGCGTCGAACTGCTCGGCGATGTCGCCTTCGAGGCTCCGCACTTTTTCCAGGTCGTCCTCTTTCGCCGCCATTTCGGCCTCGCGGGCGGCGTCGCTGAGCTGCATCGCGCCAAACATGGCCGCGCTCGACTTGAGGGTGTGGACGGCCCGCCGCGCCGCCGCGGCGTTGCCTTCGGCAAGGGCCGCCGCGAGGTCGGCCAGTAGCTGGCGGGCGTCGGCGAGAAAGTCGGCCAGCAGCTCGTCGAAAAACGACGCGTCGTCCTCGCCCACCGAGGCGCGCAGCGTGCGCAGGGCGGTGTAGTCGAGCCGCTCGGAAGGGCCGGGGGCCGGGCGGGAGGGCGGCGCGTCGAAGGCGCGGGTGGGGGCCTTGCGCAGCGCCTGCGCGAGCACGTCGAGGCGGAGGGGTTTGGGGATGTGCTCGTCCATGCCCGCGTCGAGGCAGCGCTGCCGGTCGCCGGCGAGGGCGTTGGCCGTGACGGCGATGATGCGGGGCGGATGCGCCAGGCCCGCCTTGCGGATGCGGCGCGTGGCTTCGAGGCCATCCATGACGGGCATCATGATGTCCATCAGGATCACGTCGTAGGCGCGGCGCTGGGCGGCTTCGACGGCTTCGAGGCCGTTTTCGACCACGTCGGCGCGGTAGCCCAGGCTTTCGAGCAGGCGCAGCGCCACCATCTGGTTGATGGCGTTGTCCTCGGCGAGCAGGATGCGCAGCTCGGCAGGCGGCATCTCGCGCGGCCCGGCGTCCGCGCCGCCATCGTCGGAGGGGCCGGCGAGCAGTTCGCCGACGGCCTGTAGCAGCGCGGTGCGGTGCACGGGCGTCGTGAGCGTGGTGACGGTGGTGCCTTCGGGGCGCTGCCCCCAGCCGTGGTATTCGATGGCGGGCAGGTGGGCGCCCCCGGCGTGCTGCCGCGCGCGGTGCAGCAGGCGCGTGCCCGTGCCGTCGGCCAGCGTGCTGCTGTAGAGGGCCGCCGCCAGCCCACCGTTGTCGAGCGCGGTAAGGGCTTCGCCCAGGGTGCAGGCCGGAATGACGGTGAGGCCGGCGCGGGAAATGAGCTGGGTAATCATGTCGAGCGTGGGGCGGTGGGCATCGGCCACGAGCACGCTCTGGCCGGCAAAGCGGGGCGCCGAGGCGGGCGCCGGCGCCGCCGTGAGTGGCACCTGAAGCGTGAAGGTGGACCCGTGGTGGGGCTGCGAAGATACGGTGAGGTCGCCGTGCATGAGGAGGGCCAGGCGCCGGGCGATGGGCAGGCCCAGGCTGGCGCTGCGCCGCCCGCCGCCCGCGTCGGGGTCGGGGTAGGCTTCGAAAAGCGTGGCCAGGCGCTCGGGCACGATGCCGATGCCCGTGTCCGCCACGTCCACGACGAGGTGGCACGCCGGGCTGCCCGGCAACGGCCATTCCACGCGGGCGCGCACCACCACGTCGCCCTCGAAGGTGAACTTGACGGCGTTCGAGACGAGGTTGACGAGCACCTGCCTGATGCGGGCCGCGTCGCCCACCAGGCGGTCGGGGGTGCCGGGGTGCGTCAGAAAGGCCAGGCCGATGCCTTTTTCCGCCGCCGCCCGCGCCGTCACGTCAAAGACGGACTCGACGAGGTCGCCCAGGTCGAAGGGGGCCTTTTCGAGCCGGAGGCCGTCGAACTCGAGCTTGGCAAAGTCGAGCACGTCGTTTACCATCGCCAGCACGCCCTCGGTGCTGCGCGCCAGCATCCCCACGAGTTCTTCCTGCTCGGCGTTGAGGGGCGTGCCCATCAACAGCTGGCTCATGCCCACGACGCCGTTGAGGGGCGCCCTGAGGTCGTGGCTCATGCGCGTCATGAAGTCGGTGCGGGCGGCAAGCTGGACGGACTGGCGCACGAGTTCCTTTTCCAGCATCCGCACGCGCCGCCGCAGCGACGCGTTGTCGGCCTCGACGGCGATGGCGTTGATGAGGGAGGGTGGGGGCATGGGGGCAGAGGACGGGGCCGCGTGGGGCGGCACATGCCTTGCATCGGCATCGGGGCATCTCGCCTTAAGCAGTCGGTGCCTCATCCTTTTCGTCTTTTCACGCTTGCCTGCGCCCTCGCGCTGGCTTTTCTGGCGCCGCCGCCCCGCGCCGCCGGCCAGGAAACTCCGGCTGCCGACGGGTGGAGCCTGACGCATTTCAGCGTCGAGGACGGCCTGCCCGTCAACCTCGTCAAAGGCGTCGTGCAGACGCCCGAGGGATACGTGTGGATGGCGACGGACGCGGGCGTCGTGCGCTTCGACGGGCGCCGCTTCGAGACGTTCGGGCTGGCCCACGGGCTGACGAGCCTGTACGTCAAATCGCTGTTCGTGGCGCGCGAGGGCGCCCTTTACGCCGTCACCGACCGCGACGTGGTGCGCGTCCACTACCACGGCGACGCCGTTTACGCCGTGCCCGTCGTGGCCTCCGAAGCGCTGGCCGACGCGTACCCCAAAACGCTGTACGAGGATGCCAGCGGCGCGCTGTGGCTGGGCGCCTCGCACGACATTTTCCGCCTCGACGCGCAGCGCGGCACCCTGCGCCGCTACGCCATGCCCGCCCTCGCGGCGACGCGTTCCATCCTGCGCTCGTTCCAGTTTGCCGAGACGCCCGCCGGCAGCCTGATCGCCGCGTCGGAGCCGGGATATTTCTTCCGCTTCGACAGGGCAAAAGATGCCTTCGTCCCCGTCGAAACGTCGCCGCGCCTTGCCGCCGTCCTCCATTTCAGCGCCGCTGCCGGTGGATTTTTGGTGGGCGACGACGCGGGCGTCTGGCGCGGGGCGTACCGCGACGGGCGCCTGGTGCTCGACCGGCAGTACGCGCTGCCCGGCGTGCAGGCGCTGGTCGAGGTGCCCGGCGGGCCACTCGTGGCCGGCTCCAACCGCGCCGGGCTGTTTCTCGCCGGCACCGGCCCGCCCGTTGCCCTCGACCCCGGCGGCGCCCGCACCATCTCGCAGGCCACGCGCGACGCCGACGGCAACGTGTGGGTGGCCACGGACAACGGCGTGGTGCTGCTCTCGCCCCGCCTTTTCGCCCCCGTCGGCGCGCGCGGCACCATCCGGGCGCTCGAATACCTGAACGTGGACGGCAGCGGGCAGGTGCACGCGCTGATGGGCAACGACGTCGTCTCGCTCGACGCTGCCGCCCCCGACGCCTTTCCCCTGCAAGGCGCCCGCCACCGCCCCACGCCTTTTCCCCTCACGACGCTGGCGCGCGACACGGCGGGCGCGTTCTGGGGCGGCACGCTGTCCGGCGAGGTGGCGCGCTTTGGCGGCGGCGCGGCCCCGCGGACGTGGCACCTCGACGACGGCGCCGTGGTCTCGACGGCGTGGTGCGGCGGCGCCCTGTACGCGGCGCAGCGCGACCACCCGGGCGTCGTGCAGTTAGACTCCGATGGCGCCTGGACGCGCCTCGAAATAGACGGCAGGCGCAATCCGGAAGCCAACGTGGTGCGCTGCATCGCGGGGCGGCTGCTGGTGGGCGCCGGCGCGGCAGACGGCTACCTCTACGCCCGCCAGCCCGGCGGCCTGTTCGAGAACCTCAGCAGCACGGCACCTGCCTCCCGGCCTTTCGACGTGGTGGATATCGCCCCGCGCGCGGCGGGCGGCTACTGGCTGGGCACGACGGACGGGCTGTACGTCTGGCGGCCCGAGGGCTTGCAGCGCGATTCCGTTGCGGACGCCGCGCTGGGCACCGACCAGATGCGCGCCCTCGCCGTCGGCCCCGGCGGCGCCCTCTGGATCGGGACGGCGCGCGGCCTCTACCGCTACGGGCAGGGCACCGTCACGCACTTTACCAGCGCCGACGGGATGCCCGGCCTGACGGTCTCGCCGCGCTCGCTCGTGTTCGACGGGGCGGGGCGCCTGTGGGTGTACGGGGGCGGCAGGCTGTTCGCCGGGCGGGTGCCCGCGCAGCTTGGAGCCACGCGCCCGCCGCTGCTGGCCCTCACCTCCAGCAGCGGCGACACGCGCCGCCTGGCCGACTACGCCTTTCTGCGCGTCCGGGCCACGGCCCTCACCTTTCCCGCCGACCGCCTTGAATACCGCTACCGGCTGGGCGGGGCGGGGTGGCAGCCCATGCCGGGCGGCGAGCTGACGCTGGCCGGGCTGGCGCCTGGCCCGTACACGCTGCACGTGCAGGCGCGGCAGGCCGGGCGGGCGTGGAGCGCGCCCGCACGGCGCGCCTTTGCGGTCGTGCCGCCGTGGTACCAGACGGCCTGGGCCCGCGCCCTTGCCGGCCTGCTCGTGCTCGTCGTCGCCGCGCTCGTGGCGCTGCTCGTGCGCACGGCGCTGCGGCGGCACGCCGACGAACTCGCCCTCCAGGCGTACGCCGCCGACCTGGAGGAAACCGCGTCGGCGCTGCGCGTGACGGTGCGCGAACTCGAAGTGGCGCGCCACGAGGCCGAGGCGAGTGCCCGCGCCAAAAGCCAGTTTCTGGCGACGATGAGCCACGAAATCCGCACGCCCCTCAACGGCGTCGTGGGCATGGCCGAACTGCTGCGCCTCACGCCGCTCGACGCGCGCCAGGGCGAGTGCGTCCGCATCATCCAGGCCAGCAGCAGCGCCCTGCTCACCGTCATCAGCGACATTCTCGACTTCTCGAAAATCGAGGCGGGGCGCATCGAACTCGAACCCGTGGCGGCCTCGCCTTTTGCCGTCGTCGAGGAAGCCCTGGGCGTGGTCGAGGCGGCGGCGCGCGAGCGCGGCCTCGACCTGTCGCTGCGCGCGCGGCCCGGCGTGCCCGACAGCGCCGTTTTCGACCCCAACCGGCTGCGGCAGGTCGTGCTCAACCTGCTCGCCAACGCCGTCAAGTTCACCGAGCGGGGCAGCGTCCACGTCGTGCTCGCGGCGCCCGCGCCGGGCCGCCTCGCCGTCCGCATCGAGGACACGGGCATCGGCATCGCCCCCGACCGCATCGCGCACCTGTTTGCCGAGTTTATCCAGGCCGACGCCTCCATCACGCGGCGCTTTGGCGGGACGGGGCTGGGCCTCGCCATCTCGAAAAGGCTGGCCGAGCGCATGGGCGGCACGGTGACGGCCGAGAGCGAGGAGGGCCGCGGATCAGCCTTTACCGTCGAAATCGCCCTCGACGAGCCTGTCGTGATGCCCGCCCTTCCCGTCCACCGGGGCCGCGCCGCCGTGCTGACGCCGCGCCGTGGCAGCCGCGCCGCCCTCGTGTCGCTTCTCGCCGCCGAAGGCTTCGAGGTGCCCGCTGCCGACGCGCCCCTCGACGGTGCCCGGTGGGTGTTTTTCGACGCCGCTGCCGGCCCGCCCGCCGACATTCCCGCCGACGCCCGCGCCGTCCCGCTCGTGGACCGCCCCGAAGCCGACGCGCAGGCCGTTGCCCTCGCGTATCCCATCCGCCG
>CBDUCD010000200.1:0-5486 GCA_965365535.1 uncultured Rhodothermales bacterium
ATGGTGACGCCGTAGCCGCGTTCGAGCGGCTGGATGACGAAGCGCCCGAAGGTGTCCCTGACCTCTTCGACGACGACGCCGTCCGGCATCTGGATGGATGTATGAGTCATGCTGAGTGCGTACCTGATTTCTGTAAAAGACGGCGCGGGGGGGGGCGCCTTCCCGTAACACGGCGCGGCTTACTTCGAGTACAACTCGACGATAAGCTGCTCGCGGATGTTTTCCGGGATGTCCTCGCGGTTGGGCAACTCGAGAAACTTGCCGCGCAGCTCGCCCCGGTCCACTTCGAGCCACGGGTACGGACGGCGCGTGCGCGTCATGTTGTCCTGCACCACGTCGAGCCGGCGACTTTTGGGCCGCATCGAGACGACGTCGCCCGCGTGGAGCTGGACGGACGGGATGTCCACCACCTGGTCGTTGACCATCACGTGGCCGTGCGTGACGAGCTGCCGGGCCTGCCGGCGCGTGCGCGCAAAGCCGAGCCGGAAAACCGTGTTGTCGAGGCGGGCTTCGAGAAACTTGAGCAGGTTCTCACCCGTGACGCCCTTACGGCGCGACGCCTTTTCGAACAGGTTGCGGAATTGCTTTTCGAGCAGCCCGTAGGTGTACTTGGCTTTCTGCTTTTCCTTGAGCTGAATCGAGTATTCGCTCTCCTTGCTGCGGCGGCCGCGGCCGTGCTGGCCGGGGGCGTACGGCTTGCGTTCCAGCGCCGTGCTGGGGCCGAAGATGGGCTCGCCGAAGCGGCGCGCAATCTTCTGCTTGGGTCCGCGATAACGGGCCATATGCTGTGTGTTGTTTGTGGAGTGAACAAACGGCAGGCGCGCCCATGTCGCACCTGCCACCGGACTTATTCGACCTCGGATCGCCGGAAGGGGGCTTTCGGACGTGGCTTGCTGCCTGCCGAACCCCGCGCCCTGCGAAACGAAATCCTCCTAAACGCGGCGGCGTTTGGGAGGCCGGCAACCGTTGTGAGGAACGGGGGTGATGTCACGAATGGTCGCTACTTCGAGTCCGACGCCCGTAAGCGCGCGGATGGCCGACTCGCGACCGGAGCCGGGGCCTTTGACGAAAACGTCCACGCGGCGCAGGCCCAGGTCGTAGGCTTCCTGCGCGGCTTCCGTAGCCGCCACCTGGGCGGCGTAGGGCGTGTTTTTGCGGCTTCCCTTGAAGCCCATCTTCCCGGAGGAAGACCACGAAATGGTGTTGCCGTACTGGTCGGTAACGGTCACGAGCACGTTGTTGAACGTGGCGCGGATGTGCGCTTGCCCGTGGGACTCGACGACGACGTTCTTTTTGCGCGCCGCGCGTGCCCCGCCGCGCCCGCCCGCCCGCTGTCTCTGCTGCTGCTTGGCCATTAGATTGTAGGTGGTCTGTAGTGTGCCGTCGGGCGGCAGGCCACGCCTCGGAGGCGGGCCGCCGGGCCGCGACAAACGTTACTTGCGAGGTGCCTTCTTCTTGCCGGCGACGGTTTTGCGGCGGCCCTTGCGGGTGCGCGCGTTCGTCTTGGTGCGCTGCCCGCGCACGGGCAGGCCCCGCCGGTGGCGCAGGCCCCGGTAGCAGCCGATGTCCATCAGCCGCTTGATGTTGAGCTGGATTTCGGTGCGCAGCCCACCCTCGACGGTGTACTCGTCCTCGACGACGCGGCGCACCGTGCGGGCTTCGTCTTCGGTCCAGTCCTGCGGGTGGGCGTCGTACGAGATGCCCACCTTGTCGAGGATCTCACGGGCGCGGGCACGGCCAATGCCGTACACCGAGGTCAGCGCAACTTCGCTGCGCTTGCGGTTGGGAAGGTCAACTCCGGCAACTCGTGGCATAATTCGATATCGGATTTCGAAGGGTGGATTTCGCAAGCACGCGGCGGGGCAGAAAAGCTCCGGCTCCGAAATCCGCACGGGGTTACCCCTGGCGCTGCTTGTGCTTGGGGTTTTTCTTGTTGATGATGTACACGCGACCGCGGCGGCGAACCACCTTGTCGTCGGCGCTGCGCTTTTTGACGCTGGCTCGGACTTTCATGGGACTAAAGGTCTTGAGATCGAAAAGGCTGGCGAGGGTGAGGCAGTCGGAGATGACGCCTTGTAAAGGGCGAAGTTCGGCTATGCAAAAACTTCGCTATTTGTAGCGGTACACGATGCGGCCCTTGCTCAGGTCATAAGGCGAAAGCTCCACCTTGACCCGGTCGCCGGGCAGAATCTTGATGTAGTACATCCGCATCTTGCCCGAAAGCAGACCGAGAATCTCGTGTCCGTTTTCGAGCCGTACCCGGAACTGCGCGTTGGGGAGGGCCTCAAGCACGTCGCCATCTTGTTCAATGGCTCGCTGTTTCGCCATGCAAAACCTCTTCGTAAGGTGCGTCTATGTGTTCTTCGATAAAGGCAAACGTCGTCAGCACCTCGGGCGCTTCCCCTTTGCGGGCCACCACCATGTGCTCGTAGTGGGCCGAGGGCGCGCCGTCTTCGGTGCGGACGGTCCACTTGTCGGCGTCGGTATAGACCTTGTAGGTGCCGCGGTTGACCATCGGCTCGATGCAGATGGTGAGGCCGGCCTTGATTTTGGCCCCCGACCCGCGCTTGCCGAAGTTGGGGACGGATGGCGACTCGTGGAGTTCCATGCCGATGCCGTGCCCGACGAGGTCGCGCACGACGCCGCAGCCGTTCGCTTCGCAGTGCTGCTGCACGGCAAACGCCACGTCGCCGATGCGCCCGCCCACGCGCACCTGCGCTACGCCCCGCTCCAGCGCCTCGTACGTCGTCCGGCACAGGTGCCGGTTCTCGTCCGAAAGCGTGCCCACGGCAAACGTGTAGGCGCTGTCGCCAAAGTAGCCGTCGAGTTCGACGCCGCAGTCAACGGAGATGAGGTCGCCGTCGCGCAGCGCGTAGTCGGACGGGAAGCCGTGCACGACGATGTCGTTGAGCGAGATGCAGAGCGTGGCCGGAAAGCGCCCGCCGCCCCAGCCGGGGTCGTAGCCTTTAAAGGCAGGCCGCCCGCCCCGCGCGCGGATAAACGCCTCGGCCACGTGGTCGAGTTCGCGCGTCGTGACGCCCACCTGCACGTGGCGTGCCACCTCGCCCAGCGTCCGGCTCACCAGGTCGGCGCTCCGGCGGAGAAAGCTGAGGTCGCGTTCGCTTTTGAGGTGCATGGCAGAGCGTTCAGGCGCGGCGTCCGCGCACGCGGCCCGTCTTCATGAAGCCGTCGTAGTGCCGCATCAGCAGGTGGCTCTCGATCTGCTGGAGCGTGTCGAGCGTGACGCCGACGAGGATGAGCAGACTCGTGCCGCCGAAAAAGAGCGCGAAGCCGGGCGTCACGCCGAAGTTGATGGCAAAGGTCGGCAGAATCGCCACGAAGCCCAGAAACGCCGCGCCGGGCAGCGTGATGCGCGTCAGGATGTTGTCGATGAAGTCGCTCGTCTGCCGGCCCGGACGGATGCCGGGGATGAAGCCGCCCTGCCGCTTCATCGTGTCGGCCATCTCTTTCGGGTTGACGGCGATGGCGGTGTAGAAGTAGGTAAAAAACACGCAGATGACGAAAAACACGACCGCGTGCCCCCATCCCGACACGTCGGTAAACCAGCCGCCAAAGCGCTGCACCCAGTCCGTCTCGGGCGCGAACGAGGCAATCGTGGCGGGGATGAACATGATGGACTGCGCAAAGATGATGGGCATCACGCCCGCCGCATTTACGCGCAGCGGCAGGTACTGCGTCGTGCCGCCATAGACCTTGCGGCCCACGACGCGCTTGGCGTACTGCACGGGAATGCGGCGCATGCCCTGCGTGAACAGCACGCACACGAGCGTCACGAGAAACAGGATGCCCAGCTCGATGAGCAGGATAAAGGCGTTGGACTTGAGCGTGTACTCGTTCCAGAACGCCTGCGGTAGCCGCGCGATGATGCCCACCATGATGATGAGCGAGATGCCGTTGCCGATGCCGTCCTCGGTAATGCGCTCGCCCAGCCACATCACGAAAATGGTGCCGGCGATAAGCACGATAATCGTCGAGAGCGTAAAGGCCCACGGCGGAATCACAATCGCCGCCGCGTCCGTCGCCCTGAGGCTGATGACGTAGCCGACGGACTGGATGGCCGTGATGAGAATCGTCCCGTAGCGCGTGAGCTGGGTGATTTTGCGGCGCCCGTCCTCGCCCTCGCGCTGGAGCTTCTGGAAGTAGGGCAGCACGGCGCCCAGCAGCTGGATGATGATGGAGGCCGTGATGTACGGCATGATGCCGAGCGCGAAGATGCCGGCGCGCGAAAAGGCGCCGCCCACGAACAGGTCGAGCAGCCCGAACAGGTCGGTGGGCCCGTCCTGGCTCGCGTTCTGCGCCAGAATCGTCGCGTCAATGCCGGGCAGCGTGATGTACGCCCCCAGTCGGTACACCACGAGGAGGCCGAGCGTGTAGAGGATACGCGCCCGAAGCTCGTCGATTTTCCAGATGTTGCGAATGCTGTCAGCGATGCCCGCCATGTTTCCTTTGGGTAGAGCGTTTCAGGACAGCACTTCGACCGAGCCGCCGGCGGCTTCGATGCGCGACTTCGCCGACGCGCTGAAAGCGTGCGCCTTGACCGTCAGCGCCGCGCCCACGTCGCCGCCGCCGAGAATCTTGACGCGCTCGTTTTTGCGCACCACGCTGACGCCCGCCAGCACGGCAGGCGTGATGGGCTGCGCCGCGTCAATGGCGCCTTCCTCGACCAGCTGCGCCAGGCGCGACAGGTTGACGGCGCGGTACTCCGTCCGAAACGGATTCTTGAAGCCGAACTTGGGCAGGCGGCGCTGGAGCGGCATCTGGCCGCCTTCGAACCACACGGGCACGCCGCCGCCGGCGCGGGCGTTCTGGCCCTTGTTGCCTTTCGTCGAGGAGTGGCCGCCGTAGCCCGAGCCCACGCCGCGCGCGATGCGCTTGCGGTCTTTCGTGGCGCCCGCGGCGGGCTTGAGGTTGTTGAGTTTCATCGTTGTCGGCTAATACGCCTGCCCGAAAAAGGCAGACTCGCGGGGGAGGAGGAAAGCCGCGTCAGGCTTCCTCGACGGAGATGAGGTGCTGCACCTTGCCAATCATGCCACGCACGACAGGCGTGTCGTCGAGTTCGACGGTGTGGCGGATGCGGCGCAGGCCCAGCGCCTTGATGACGCTTTTCTGCGTCTCGGGCCGCCGGATGGTGCTGCGCACCTGGGTGATTTTGAGTTTCATCGCAGTTGGATTGCGAGGTTGTGGGGTGGTAAGGTGGTGGGTCGAGTGTGGTGGCTTTTCGTGGCCGGAGGGCGTCGCATCGGTACGGGAGAGCGTTTCGACGAATGCTGAAAGTTGCTGCTTCCGCGCTTCACCCACCCCCTCGCTACCTCACAACCCCAACCACCTCTTCAGCCTTCGAAAACGCGCTTGAGCGACACGCCGCGCCGACGCGCCACTTCGAGCGGGTCTTCGAGCGCGCCCAGCGCGTCAATGGTAGCGGCCACCTGGTTGTGCGGGTTCGACGAGCCGAGCGACTTGGACAG
>CBDUCD010000201.1:0-5473 GCA_965365535.1 uncultured Rhodothermales bacterium
GAGCGCTCCATCTGGAGCTACGGCTCGGGCTACGGCGGCAACGCCCTGCTGGGCAAGAAATGCTTTGCCCTGCGCATCGCGTCGGTGCTGGGGCGCGACGAAGGCTGGCTGGCCGAGCACATGCTGATCGTGGGCGTCGAAAACCCCGAGGGCGAGAAGTCCTACGTGGCGGCGGCTTTCCCGAGCGCCTGCGGCAAGACCAACTTCGCCATGCTCATCCCGCCCGCGCCGCTTGCCGAGGACGGCTGGAAGGTGACGACCGTGGGCGACGACATCGCGTGGATCAAGCCGGGCGAGGACGGGCGCCTGTACGCCATCAACCCCGAGGCCGGCCTTTTCGGCGTGGCGCCGGGCACGAACGAGCAGACCAACCCCAACGCGATGGCCACCATCCGCGCCAACACCATCTTCACGAACGTCGCCCTCACGGACGACGGCGACGTGTGGTGGGAAGGCATGGACGGCGCCCCGCCCGCCCACGCCATCGACTGGCAGGGACAGGACTGGACGCCCGACGCGGGCCGCAAGGCCGCGCACCCGAACGCGCGCTTCACCGCTTCGATTTCGCAGTGCCCCTGCGTTGATCCGGCCTACGACGACCCCAGCGGCGTGCCCATCACGGCCTTTATGTTCGGCGGACGCCGCAGCACCGTGGCGCCGCTCGTGTACCAGTCGTTCAACTGGGCCTTTGGCGTGTACAGCGCCGCCACGATGGGATCGGAGATGACGGCGGCGGCCTTTGGCAAGCTGGGCGAGGTGCGCCGCGACCCGTTTGCGATGCTGCCCTTCGCGGGCTACCACATGGGCGACTACTTTGCCCACTGGCTCGACTTCGGGCGCCGCATTCCCAACCCGCCGCGCATTTTCAACGTGAACTGGTTCCGCCGCGACGCCGACGGCAACTTCATGTGGCCCGGCTTTGGCGAGAACATGCGCATCCTCAAGTGGGTCGTCGAGCGCGCGCATGGCCGCGTGCCCAGCATCGAAAGCCCGCTGGGCTGGATGCCGCGCTACGAAGACCTCGACTGGCGCGGGCTCGACTTCTCGCGCGAGGACTTCGACGCCCTCATGAGCACCGACCGCGAGGCGTGGGTGCACGAAATCGCGGGCCACGACGCGCTTTTCTTCAAGCTCTACGACCGGCTGCCGAAGGAAATCACGTTTATCCGCGAGCTGCTCCTGTCGGCCCTCTGGCGGGCGCCCGAGCACTGGGACCTGGGGCTTTCGTAAGCCACCCCGAGCGTCTCTCCGAAAGGGGCCTCCATCCATCAGGGTGGAGGCCCTTTTTTCTTACGCACCCGAGGCTACATCCACAGGCCCGCCACGCGCTCCACGAGCAGGCGCGCCGTGGCCCGGGCTGCCGCCGCCACGCGCGCCTCCGTCTGCGACGGCGCGGCGTCGTGCAGGTGCGGGCTGAGGGGCACGTGCAGCTCGGCCTGCCAGCGGTCGCGCCACGCCTCGGGCAGCGTGTCGGGAAGGGGGGCGCCCGCCAGAACGGCCGTCAGCAGCGCCCACACGCGCGCCGTGCTGTCGGGGTGGTAGCCGCCGCCAAGCGTGAACAGCATCCGCCCGCCGGCGTGCTTTTCGCCGAGGGCGACGAGGCGGCGGAAAAGCTGCTCGAAGCCGTGCGTCGTCAGCTCCAGGCCCGCGAGCGGGTCGAGGTGGTGCGCGTCGGCGCCGGCCTCGACCACGAGCACGTCCGGGCGGAACCACGCGAGGGCGTGCGGCACGACGGTCTCGAAGGCGTCGAGGTACGCGTCGTCGCCCACGCCGGGCAAGAGGGGCACGTTGAGCGCGTAGCCCTGCCCGGCGCCCTCGCCCAGTTCGTCCACCTCGCCCGTGCCGGGGTAAAGCGTGCGGCCCGACTGGTGGAAGGAAATCGTGAGCACGTCGGGCGTGTCGTAGAAAATGGACTGGACGCCGTCGCCGTGGTGGGCGTCCACGTCCACGTACGCCACGCGCAGGCCCTGCGCGGCCAGGTGGCGGATGGCGACGGCGGGGTCGTTGTAGATGCAGAAGCCCGAGGCGTGGCCCGCGTGGGCGTGGTGGAGGCCGCCGCCCAGTTGCAGCACGCGCCGCGTAGGGGGCGCCACCACGAGGCGGGCGCCGTGAAGCGTGCCGCCCACCAGCCCGCGCGCCGCCGCGTCCATCCCGTCGAAATAGGGCACGTCCGTCGTGCCCAGCCCGTACGCCCACGGCAGGTCGCGCGCCCCCGCGGACGCCCGTTCCACCGCCTCGACGTACGCGGGCGTGTGGACGGAAAGCACGTCGCTGCGCAGGGCGAAGGGCGGCGCGTGCCACGCCACGTCCATCCCCAGCATCTCGATGAGGTCGGTCAGCATGGCCTGCCGCGCGGGGATGAAAGGGTGCCCGTCGCCAAAGTCGTACTGCTGGTAGTGCGGGGCGTAGAGGACGTGCAGCATCGGTGGAAAAAAGAGGCAGCAGTAGTGGGGAATGCCCTGGGGGCAGAGGGGACAAGTTTAGGGCTTCGTGAAGCCTCCGCGCATTGGGCGAGGAGGGCCGGTGGAAATGCCCTGTCTTCACACGCCCTCCATCTTCTTGTTACAAGTAATGCGGGCGTGCGGGGTTTAGATGAAGGCAGCGCCCGCCGATACGCCGTATGCTTGGCGCCACCTAAACCATTGCAGCCCCGCGCTGCTGGCCCTTTGACCATTACAACACGCGAAATGCTGGCCGCGCAGCAGCGCCTGGTGCGCCGCCGGCAGCGTTTTCTCCAGCACGCCGCCGCACTTGCCGTCGGGGTGCTGCTCGTGGCCGGTGCGGGCAAGGCCGGGCTTTTCGCCCCCCTCAGCCCCGCGCAGACCGTCGCCATCGCCCTGCCCACGGCGGGCGCCCCCAACGGCCCCCAGGTGCCCCAGGCGTTTGCCGCGCTGGCGGGCAAAGCCGCGCTGCCCGCGCCCGAAAAGGTGGCGCCCCAACCCGTCGTGCCCGAAGTGGTGGCGCCGGCGCGCATCCGCAACGCCGTCGCGTTCGACGCCGACGCCTGGGCCGAAAAGGTGGGGACGGTGCTCGAAGAAGGCGTCGCCAGCTATTACGGCGACGAGTTCGCCGGGCGGCCCACGGCCAACGGCGAAGCCTTCGACCCCGACGCCATGACGGCGGCGCACCCCACGCTGCCCCTCGGGTCGGTCATCCGCGTGACGAACCTGCGCAACGGCCAGTCTATCGTGGTGCGCGTGAATGACCGGGGGCCGTACAGCGGCGACCGCGTGCTCGACCTGTCGCACGGCGCGGCGCGGGCGCTCAAAATGGCGCGGCACGGCACGGCGCGCATCCGCATCGAAGTGTTGTAATGGGGGTGTAACGCGCCTTTGCATAATGCGCGCATCCCGTTACACCTCCGCTTGCTTTACGCTGCGGTTGCAAGGATGAAGTCGTTTCAGGACTTCAGAACAGGGCAGTGAGTAGAAAAACACTTGGGCGGGATGCGATTCCCGCTGCCTGTGTTCTACTCATCCATCCTGCTTTTTTCGGAAAGCAGCGCTGCTATGTCTGATTTCTCTGCTGATAAACATCTTGCCCATCTCGCTTCCCTGCCGCGCGCGTCGCGCTCCAGGCGCTGGCTCAAAAAAGTGGTGGCGGGCGGGATGCTCGTCCTGGCCGGCGCCGGCGCGCACAAGGCGGGGGTGCTCGACCTCTCGCCCGCGCACACCGCCCAGATGGCGCTCGCGCCCGAAGGCCCGGCGATGGACGTCGAAGGCGCGCGCTACGCCGCGCTCGTGACGCCTGCCGAGGCCGCCGCCGAAGCCCGCGCCGCCCCCCTCGTCGTGGAAAGCGCGGCCCATTTCGACCCGGCCCACTTCGCCTCGCGCACGGGGCGCGTCGTGCAGACGGGCAGGGCCAGCTTTTACGGCGACGCCCTCGCGGGGCGCCCCACGGCCAGCGGCGAGGCGTTCGATCCGGCGGCGTTCACGGCGGCGCACAAAACGCTGCCGCTCGGCTCCATCCTCCGCGTGACGAATACGGCCAACGGGCGCCAGGCCGTCGTGCGCGTGAATGACCGGGGGCCTTACGTGCCGGGCCGCGTGCTCGACGTGTCGCGGGGCGCCGCCGAAGCGCTGGGCATGACGCACAGCGGCACGGCGCACCTGCGCATCGAACGGCTCTGATCGAATGACGCTGAGGGCCGGGCGTCAGCCCAGCTTTTTCTTCCAGACGGTGCCCTCGGGCGTGTCGCGCACCTCGACGCCGAGGGCCATCATCTCGTCGCGCAGGCGGTCGCTTTCGGGCCAGTCGCGGCGGCGGCGGGCCTCGTTGCGGGCTTCGACGAGGGCGTCGAGCTGCGCGGCAAGCGGATCGGCGGCTGTCGAGGCCGTCACGTCCCCGTAGTCGGAGTGGACGATGCCCAGCAGCCTGTTGGTCTTTTCGAGCCACGAGTGGGCGCTGCGCGCACTTGCCGCGTTGAGGCCGTCGCCCATCCCGGCGATGAGGCGGGCGCCTTCAAGTGAGGCCGCAAGTGCTTCGGGCGTGTTGAGGTCGTCGCAGAGGGCGGCGAGGGTGCGGGCGTAGAGGTCGTCCAGCCGGCTGCCCAGGCGGTCGTCGCCGGGGGCGTTGGCGGCGAGGGCACTTTCGACGAGGGCGGCGGCGTCGCGGTAGCGCGCAACGGCGCGGGCGCTGTCCTGGAGGTTTTTCTGCGTGAAGTTGAGCGGCTTGCGGTACTGCCCGGCCAGCAGGGCGTAGCGCAGCGCCAGGCCATCCACGCCCTGGCCGTCCACGAGGTCGCGCACGGTAAAGAAGTTGCCCTTCGACTTGGACATCTTCTCGCCTTCGACCTGCAAAAAGCGCGTGTGCACCCACAGGCGCGCAAAAGGCTGGCCCGTGAGGCTTTCGCTCTGCGCGATCTCGCACTCGTGATGGGGAAAGATGAGGTCTTCGCCGCCCGCGTGCAGGTCGAGCGTGTCGCCCAGGTACTTGCGCGCCATCACGGAGCACTCGATGTGCCAGCCCGGAAAGCCGCGCCCGAAGGGGCTGTACCACTGCATGAGGTGGCCCGGGTCGCGCTTCCAGAGGGCAAAGTCGCGCGGGTCGCGCTTGCCCGCGTCCACGACGACGTCGCGCACGGCCTGCGCCGTCTGCGCGTCGAGCGTGTTGCCCGAAAGCTGCCCGTAGGCGGGAAACGAGGCGACGGCGAAGTACACGCCCTGCTCGGTTTCGTAGGCGTGCCCGGCCTGCACGAGCGCCTCGACGGCCTCGATCTGCTCGGTCACGTGCTCCGTCGCGCGCGGGCGGATGGTGGGCTCGCGCAGGTTCAGGCGCTGCCAGTCGGCCACGAGGGCATTGGCG
Organism: uncultured Rhodothermales bacterium; assembly: GCA_965365535.1. Lineage (GTDB taxonomy): Bacteria > Bacteroidota > Rhodothermia > Rhodothermales > BA12 > CBDUCD01. Next base: position 5,305 of record CBDUCD010000201.1, read on the forward strand.
TAGTGGCGCGCCAGGTCCCAGACGGTTGCAAACGCCTCGCCCTCTTTCGATTTGAGGGCTTTTTGCATTTTATCCTCGCCCGCCGCGTCCGCCACGTCGTCCTCCGTCAGGTGGCCCACGTCGGTGATGTTGGAGACGTAGGTGACGCGCCAGCCCAGCGCCTCGGCGA
>CBDUCD010000202.1:0-5354 GCA_965365535.1 uncultured Rhodothermales bacterium
TGGCCTCGCTGACCAGCGTGCTACCCGCGGCGTGCGCGTCGGCGGCAGGCGCCTCGTTGGCGGCGGGCGCCTCAGCAACTTCAGCGGCAGGCGCTTTCTCGGCAGCAGCAGGCGCTTCGGCGTTCTGCTGGGCGGCGTTGGCGGCGGCCTGCTCGGCGGCAGCCGTCGCGGCGGCGGCTTCGCGGTCGGCGGCCTGCTGGCGCTTGGCGGCTTCGGCCTCCTCGCGGGCACGGGCCTCGGCGGCTTCGCGCTGCTTTTTGAGCTCGGCCTCCTCGGCGGCGACGCGCTTGCGCTCGACTTCGAGGGCCTGCCGGCGGCGCTCGCGGGGCGTGAGGGCCTGGGGCGCCTCGGTCGCCTTTTTGGTGCGGTGGGCCTCCATCGCCTGCTGCACCGCTTCCTCGCTCTGCCCCTGGCGCGACAGGTAGAAGCCCAGCATCACGCCGTGCTTGCTCAGCAGCGACCGGACGGTGTCGGAGGGCTGGGCGCCCTGGCTCAGCCAGTACAGCGCCCGCTGCTCGTTGATCTCGACGGAGACGGGTTCTTTGATGGGCTCGTAGCGGCCCAGGTCTTCGATGTAACGCCCGTCGCGCGGGCTGCGCGAGTCGGCGACGACGATCGCGTAGAGCGGACGCTTGCGGCGGCCCATGCGGCGAAGGCGAAGCGTAACGGCCATAGGATTAGGGAGTGATTGGTTGTTGTGTTCGGTTATCGCGCGGCGCCAGAAGGCCGCTCGGGTGTTGGTGCTATCAGGGTAGTGAGGTGGTGGGTCAGGGGCAGCGGTTATGCGAAATCAGGCGGTCGTTTTGCCTTTTGACTTCACCCACCACCTCGCCACCCCAAAAACCTACCGCATCCCCCCCAGCAGGCTGCCGAGGTTGACGCTGCGGCCTTTCCCCATCATCTTGGTGATGGTCTTCATCATCTTTTTCATCTCCTCGAACTGCTTGAGCAGCTGGTTGACTTCCTGCACCTGCACGCCGCTGCCCATCGCGATGCGGCGGCGGCGGCTGCCGTTGAGCAGGCCCGGGTTGGCGCGCTCCTCGGGCGTCATGGCGCGGATGATGGCCTCGATGTGCTTGAAGGCGTCCTCCTCCACGTCGAGGTCTTTCATCTGCTTGCCCAGCCCGGGAATCATGCCCAGCAGGTCTTTGAGCGAGCCCATCTTCTTGATCTTCTGGAGCTGATCCAGAAAATCCTCCAGGTCGAACTTGGCCGACTTGATCTTCTGCTGAAGCTTCTCGGCCTGCTTTTCGTCGAACTGATCCTGGGCGCGCTCGACAAACGAGACCACGTCGCCCATGCCCAGAATGCGCTGGGCCATGCGGTCGGGGAAAAACGGCGTCAGGGCGTCGAGCTTTTCGCCCGTCGAGGCAAACTTGATGGGCTTCTGGACGACCGACCGGATCGAGAGCGCCGCGCCGCCGCGCGTGTCGCCGTCGAGCTTGGTCAGGACGACGCCGCCGAAGTCGAGGCGCCGGTTGAATTCGAGGGCCGTGTTGACGGCGTCCTGCCCCGTCATCGAATCGACGACAAACAGGATTTCGCTGGGCTTGACGGCGGCCTTGATGGCCTCCACCTCCTCCATCATGCGCTCGTCCACGTGCAGGCGTCCGGCGGTGTCTATGATGAGGATGTCGCGGGCCTGCCGGCGGGCGGCGGCCACGGCTTCCGTCGCCACGCGGACGGCGTCCTGGACGACCTGCCCGTTTTCTTCGATGGCATACACGGGCACGCCCACCTGCGCGGCCAGCGTCTTGAGCTGATCAACGGCGGCGGGCCGGTACACGTCGGCGGCGGCCAGCATGGGCGCGCGGCCCTTGCCCTTGAAAAAGAGGGCCAGCTTGCCGCAGAACGTCGTCTTGCCCGAGCCCTGGAGGCCGGCGACGAGGATGACGGTGGGCGGTGCGGGCGCCATGGTGACGCCTACCTGCTGGCCGCCCAGAAAGTGGACGAGCTCGTCGTACACGATTTTGACGAGCTGCTGGCCGGGGGCGACGGCGCTGAGTACCTTCTCGCCCGTGGCCTGCTCTTTGACGCGGTTCGTGAAGTCGCGCGCGACCTGGTAGTTGACATCGGCGTCGAGCAGGGCGCGGCGAATCTCGCGCATCGTCTCGGCGATGTTCAGTTCGTTGATGCGGCCCTGACCCGTAGCGGTCTTGAGGGCATCTTCCAGCTTTTCAGAAAGGGCTTCAAACATATTTAGGGTGCCATTGGGGGACGTGGAGGGGTGCTCCGGGGTGGATCCGGCGGGCCGATGGGCTTGGGCCGGTGGCGCGGGCGGAGCCTGTGGCCGTACCCGACGCCCGTGTCCGAAAGGGCAGACGCAAAAGATACCCCGCCCGCCCGCGCCCAGCGGTGGAGCGTGGGTGAAGAGTGGGGGCGTGGTGCGTGTTGCGTATTTCGCTCGGCTTTGCCTCGCTTCGTATTGCGTATCGCGTATTCCGCTCGCTGCGCTCGCTACGTATTTCGTAAAGGCGTGGCTGATGCCTGTCCCCTACGCAATACGCAACACGCAATACGCAATACGAACTACGCAACACGCAATACGCACCACCCTACCCTTCCTCCGCCAGCAGGTCCAGCGTTTCGACGGCGTGGCGCAGGTGGGGGATGACGATAGAGCCGCCGACGACGAGGGCGACGTTCATGGCCTCGTCGAGTTCGGCTTCCGAAAAGCCGGCTTCGTGGCACTGCATCAGGTGGTAGTCCACGCAGTCATTGCAGCGCAGCACGAGCGAGGCGACGAGGCCGAGCAGCTCTTTCGTGCGCCCGTCGAGCGCGCCGTCGCGGTAGGCGGCGCTGTCGAGCGCGAAAAAGCGTTTGTAGCCCAGCACCTGCTTGTCTTCGAGAATGCGCTGGTTCATCTTTTCGCGGTAGGCGCGAAAGCGTTCGAGGCGGTTTACGGATTCACTCATGGCGACGGCAGATAACGATCAGACGGAAAGGGTGCGGCGCGAGAAGGCGGCGCTGCGGGCGCAGTTCCGGGCAGGGCGCCGCAGCCTGACGGACGCGGCGTGGCGCCAGGCGTCGGAGGCGCTGTGCAGCCGGCTCGACGCGCTGCCCGAACTCCGGGCCGCCCAGACGATCCACGTGTTCTGGCCCGACAGGGCGCGGCGCGAACCCGACCTGCGGCCCCTGCTGCACGCCTGGCACGCCGAGGGCAAAACGCTGCTGCTGCCGCGTGTGGCCGGCACGCACCCGCCCCGGCTGTCGCACCACGCCTGGATGCCCGGCGCCTCCCTGGCGCCCGGCGCGTGGGGGCTCGACGAACCCGCCAGCCATTGCCCCCCCCACCCTGCCCCTCCCGACGCCATCGTCGTGCCCGCCCTCGCCGCCGACCGGGCGGGCTTCCGGCTGGGCTACGGCAAAGGGTTCTACGACGCTTTTCTGGCCGGGCAGGCGGCTTTTTTCGTGGCTCCGCTGCTTGCCGAAGTGTGCCTCGTCGAACGCCTGCCGCGCGACGCGCACGACGTGCCGGTGCACGCCATCGCGCTGCCGGGCGGCGTCTGGCGCGTGGGCGCGGGCGCAACCCCGCCCCCTTTGTGACGTACCCGTTTTCCACACCCGAAGTCCCTTTTCTGCCATGAGCAGCCGCACCCGCACGTTTACCACCGGCACCTCTACCCACGAAACCGCGCACGAGCAGTTCGACCTCGACGCGTACTCGGACGACGAGCTCGAAACCCTGCTTTTCCAGGACGACGAGTCCGACAAAAAGAAAAGCGCCGTCAACCTGCCGACGATTACGGGCCTGAGCATGATTCTCGTGGGCATCCTCTACGCCGTCAACGAGTTTCTGGGCGTGGGCGTGCCGGTGGGGCCGCTCGTGACGGGCCTGTCCGTCCTCGCCGGCCTGCTGATCGTGGCGATGGGCTTCGGACTCATCCGCATGGACCCGAAGAAAAAGATCGTCCGCAGCAAGGAGCGCAAAAAGGCCGCCAGCGCGCCGCCGCTTTTCACGACGGCCAAGACGGCGGCGGCGCACGCCGGGCGCGTGCTGAAAGACCACCCGGCGCGGCGCCTCAAAAAGTCGCGCGACCGCAAAGTCTTCGGCGTCGCCGGCGGCATTGCCGAGTATTTCGGCTGGGACCCGACGCTCGTGCGCGTCGCCTTCGTGGTGGCCACCATCGCCACGTCCGGCTCGGTCACCATCCCGCTCTACCTCGCGCTCGCGTTTTTCCTGCCGCAGCCCGAGGCCATGACGCTCGAAGAACGCATCCGCGTCATCCGGGATAGCTGAGCGGGAGGCTGGCCAGGCGCGCCGCCGCGTCCGCTGCCCAGTCCGGCAGCGCCTGCCACGCCAGCCGCTCCTCCCGCGTGGGGTGGTCGAGGGCGAGGCGGTAGCTGTGCAGGGCGATGGCCCCGGGCCGGAACGCCGTCCGGGCGCCGTAGCGCGCGTCGCCCACGACGGGCAGGCCCCGCGCGGCCAGTTGCACGCGGATCTGGTGCGCCCGCCCCGTGCCCAGTTCGATCTCGACAAGCGTGCGCCCGGCCTGTGCGTGTAGGGGCGTCAGGCGCAGCTCGGCCCTTTTCGCGCCCGGCGTATCGGCAGGCACCACGCGCACCTTTTCGTCCTTTTTGAGCAGGCTGTCGCGCAGCGTGACGGGGCCGGGCACGGAGCCTTCGACGAGGGCGAGGTAGCGCTTCTCGACCGTTCGGTCGCGGAACTGCGCGCTCAGCCGCGCCGCCGCCTTCGACGTGCGCGCCAGCACCATCAGCCCCGACACGGGCCGGTCGAGGCGGTGGACGAGGCCCAGAAACACGTTGCCGGGCCGGTCGAAGTGGGCTTTCAGAAACGCCTTGCCCTCGGTCAGCACGTCCGCGTCGCCCGTGCGGTCGGCCTGGGCAAGCAGGCCGGCGGGCTTGACGATCACGAGCAGGTGATTGTCGAGGTGGACGGTGGCGAAGGGCGGCGTCACGGCAGCAGGGCCTGCGCCTTCCGGGGCAGCGCGGCGCGCACGAGGGCGTAGGCGTGGCCGATCATGGCGTCGGTCTCGCCCGGCGGCACGGAGCCGTCGCACACGACGGTATTCCAGTGCTGCTTGTTCATGTGGTAGCCGGGCCGGACGGCGGCGTACTGCTCGCGCAGCGCGGCGGCGCGCTCGGGGTCGCACTTCAGGTTGATGGTGGGCGGAAAGGCGTCGAGGGCCAGCAGGGCGAAGATTTTGCCCCCCACGCGAAACACGACCGTGTCGGGGCCAAAGGGCTGGTCTTCCGTCGCCCCCGGCTGCGCCAGGCACACGGCGCGCAGGCGTTCGTGGGTCATGGTGAGGTTGGTTGGCGGTTGGAGGTTGGAGGCTGGAGATTGGCTATTGGTCACTCGTCATTGGTCATGGGTCATTCGTCACTGGTGG
>CBDUCD010000203.1:0-5289 GCA_965365535.1 uncultured Rhodothermales bacterium
GCCTGCCGCCTGTGGCCCAGCACGCCGTGCAAAACCGGCTCGTGAGGCGCGTCAGGGGGCGAGGCGGGTGCGCGTCCAGCCGTCGCCGGGGGTGCGGGTGTAGAGCAGCCGGTCGTGGAGGCGGTCGTCGCGGCCCTGCCAGAACTCGATGCGGCTGGCGAGGACGCGGTAGCCGCCCCAGTCGTCGGGGCGGGGCACAGGGGCGTCGCCATCAAGCCGGGCTTCGAGGCGCGCCAGGTTGTCTTCGAGCACGTCCCGGCCCGCGATGGGCCGGCTTTGCGGCGACGCGACGGCGCCCAGCTGGCTGCCGCGCGGGCGCCGCTGGAAGTACGCGTCGGACTCCTCTTCCGAAACCCGCTCTACCCGCCCTTCGATGCGCACCTGCCGTTCGAGGGGCGGCCACCAGAACACCAGCGCCGCGTGGGGATGGGCGTCGAGCTGCTGCCCTTTATCGCTGCTGTAGCGGGTGAAAAACGTGAAGCCGTCGGCGCCGTAGCCTTTCAGCAGCACGATGCGCGCCGCCGGGTGGCCGTCCGCGCCGACGGTCGCCAGCGTCATCGCGTTCGGCTCGATGGTGCCCGAAGCGCGGGCTTCCTCGAACCAGCGGGCAAACTGTTCGAAAGGATCGGCGGCGGCATCGGCTTCGAGCAGGGCGCCGCGCGTGTAGCGCGCCCGCATGTCGGCGGGGTCGTGGGAAGAGGTCATCGCTGGGAAGAAGTGGACGTGGAAAAACCGGCGCCAAAGGGGTACGCGCCGACGGTGATGGGGAGCCTGCCGCGTGGCATCATCTCGCCACGCAGAATGGCGGCGGCGGCGTGCACGCTGGCAAGCGTGGGGTCGTAGAGGACGACGAGGGCGCGGGCGTCGGGCGTGTCCAGCAGCGCGTATGGGTTGCCAAAGGTGACGAGCACGACGGGCCGCCCTGCGGCCACGAGCGCGTCTATGAGGGCTTGCTGGCCGGGCAGTAGGCCCGCGCTGCCGCGCCCCGACACGAGCCTGAGGTAGAGGGCCACGACGACGGCGTCGGCCTGCCGGGCGGCTGCCGCTACCTCGGCGGGCGCGCTCGCGGGCGGGCGCCGGTCGTAGCGGAACGACGCCGCGAGCGTGTCGCCGCCCATCTGCGCATCGAAATAGTCCATCGCCGCGCCGATGCTCTCGGAATCGCGGTAGTTGGAGAGGTGCAGCATCAGCACGCGCTTCTCCTTCAGGGGCAGCGCCTCTGATCGCAGCAGCGTGGCCGAGGCGTCGGCGATGCGCTGGGCGATGGGGGCGCCCCGGGGCTGCGCCATCACGAACCGAAACGCCTCGGGCGGTGGCGCGGCGCGGCGGTGCAGGCCGGCCCGCGCCTTGGCCCGCAGCACGTGCCGCGCGGCTTCCTCGACGCGCTCGGGCGGCAGGGTGCCCGCGTCGAGGGCGGCGCGCACCGCCGCGATGGCGGCAGGCAGGTCGCGCGGCGTCAGAATCACGTCGGCGCCGGCGGCGAGGGGCGCCACGACCCGCTCGGCGAGGGAATACGTGTTCTGGAGCGCGCCCATCTGCACGTCGTCCGTCACCACGAGCCCGCGAAATCCCAGCGTGTCGCGCAGCAGGCCCGTCAGAATGGCGTGGCTGAAGGTGCTCGGGCGCTCGGCGCGTTCGAGGGCGGGCACCCACACGTGCGCCGTCATCACGGCGGCGGGCGGCACCTCCGACCGCAACAGTTCGCGGTACGGGCGCAGCTCCACGCTGTCGAGGGCGGCGCGGCTGCCGGGCACGCGGGCCATGTGGCTGTGCGTATCAACGGCCGTGTTGCCATGCCCGGGAAAGTGCTTGAGGGTCGTGAGCAGCCCCATCGCCTGCGCCTGGGCGACAAACGCCGCCGCCATGCCGGCCACCAGCCCGCTCTGCTCGCCGTACGAACGGATGTTGATGATGGGGTTGGCCGGGTTGTTGTTCACGTCCACGACGGGCGCGAAGACGAGGTTGATGCCCGTTGCCCGGCTTTCGATGGCCGTCAGCCGCCCCGCCGCACCGGCGAGTTCGGGGCGGCGCGTGGCGCCCAGCGCCATGTTGGAGGGCAGCTCCGTCAGCGGGTTGTTGAAGCGCCCGGCGCCGCGCTCGTAGTCGGCGGCGAGGAAAAGCGGCACGCGGGCCCGCGCCTGCACCCGCGTCGCCACGGCGAAAACGTCGTCGGGGGCCAGCAGGCGCGACACGAGAAAGCCGCCCACGCCTTGCTCCACGAGCCGCATCGTCTCGGCGCCCGCCGTCCGCGCGGGCAGGTTCACGACGAAAAGCTGGGCGATGCGCCCTTCGGGCGAAAGGGCGTGGTAAACCGAATCCACCCAGCGCGCCGCGCCCGTCGTGTCGGGCCGCAGGGTTTCGAGGACGGAATCGGGATAGGCCAGAAACAGGCTGTCCACGAGCAAGAGCGGTCGCGCCGCCGTGTCGGGCAGGGCGGTGACGAGGCTGTCGTGGGCGGCGAGCACACGGGCGCGCTGCGCCTGTACGTCGCCGTTGGGGGCCGTGCAGCCACTGGCGACCATCAGGAGAATCAGCAGGCGCAGCACGGAAGGGGGAGAAAGGCTCGGCACGGACGGGAGCGCCGCCTACCCGAGCCCGGCCCGCGCCGTTCCCCTATCTTGCGGCGCCTTTTTGACCCTCCATGCCTGCCCGCATCCGCCGCGAAGTCGCCGCCTTTTTCGATGCCGCCCGCGCCCTCGACGCGCAGACGGTTTTCGTGCTGCTCGCGGCTGCCGCGCTGGTGTTCGCGCAGAACGAGCTGGGCAACCGCGCCCTTTTTCGCACCCACCTCGCCGGCCTCTTCGCGCCCGACTGGCAGGGGCTGCTGTCGTGGGGCTGGTGGTTTTTCGTGCAAGGCATCACGGGCTTCGTGGTGCCCGCCTTCTGCCTCGTCGTCATTTTCCGCCGCCGCCCCGCCGACGTAGGGCTGGGGCTGGGCGACTGGAGGCTGGCCCTCGCGCTGGCCCTCGCGTACGTCCCCTTCGTCGTCGCCGGCACGTGGGTGCTGTCGGACGGCGCGGGCTTCCAGGCGCACTATCCGCACTACAACCCGGCGGCCTTTGACTGGCGCTTCTTCCTTATATATGAAGCCCTCTTTCTGTTCTACTGGATCGGGTGGGAGTACCTGTGGCGCGGCTTCGTGCTGTTCGGCACCGCCCGCACCTTCGGGCTTTACGCCATCGTCGTGCAGACGCTGCCTTTTGCCCTGATGCACAGCGAGAAGCCGCCCGCCGAGGCATTCCTGTCTATCGTGGGCGGCGTCGCGCTGGGGGCGCTCGTGTGGCGCTGCCGCTCGTTCTGGATCGCCGTGCCCATCCACAGCGTCCAGATGTTGCTGCTCGACCTGTTCTGCACCCTGCGGATGCGCACCGGCGCCGCGGGGCTGGGGTGGAACGCCCTGCGGCAGGCGGTGGGCGGATTTTTCTGACCCCGAACCCGATGTCACGCCTTCTGCTCTACGCGCCCGAGCGCGTGTCCCGCACCCTCAACCGCATGGCCAGCGAAATCGTCGAGCGCAACCGGGGCGCGGAGGGCCTCGTCGTGTGCGGCATCAAAAAGCGCGGCGCCCTCGTCGCCGCCGTGCTGGCCAGCCGCATCGGCGCCCTCGTCGAAACGGCCCCGCCGTGCTACGCCCTCGACGTGTCGGCCTACCGCGACGACCGCCCTTTTGCCGACACTCCCGAGGACATCCCCTTCGACGCGACCAATCGCGACGTGCTGCTCGTGGACGACGTGCTTTACACGGGCCGCACCGCCCGCGCCGCCCTCGACGCGCTTGTGCGCTACGGGCGTCCGCGCTCCATCCAGCTTGCCGTGCTGGTGGATCGCGGCCACCGCGAGTACCCCATCCAGCCCGACTACGTGGGCCGCACGATTCCCACCAAGTACCGCGAGCGCGTCGTGGTGGACGTCGAAGCAGGGTTCGCCATTTTGCTGGAGGAGTAGTCCTACAGCTCGTCCTCGATGGGCTCCTCCTCGGTCACGTACAGCCGGATCTCGTAGCCGCCGCGCACGCGCGTGCCGGCGTCGCGGCTCTGGCGCAGCACCCGCATTTCGTCGGCGGCGGGGCCTTCGACGCCCACGGCCAGGGCGCGCAGCCTTTCGGCGAGCAGCACCTCGCGGGCTTCGCGCACCGTCAGCCCCACCACGTCGGGCACCACCTCGTACGTGTCGCTCGGGCCTGTACTGTACCACAGCGTTACCGACGCGCCCTCGGCCACCGAGTCGCCGGGCGCGGGCGTCTGCTGCGTGACGGTGTTGCGATAGGGCGACGGGACGGAGTCGGCAATGACCTCGCCTACTTCCAGCCCCAGCGCCCGGATGCGCGTGCGGGCGTCGCGCACCGACGTGCCGATAAAGGACGGCACCCGCCGCCGGGGCTGCGCGCCCGCGTGGACGGTGAGGTAGAGGTGGCGCCCCGGCTTTACTTCGCTGCCCGGCGCCGGCGACTGGTCCATCACCTGTCCTTCCGCACTGGCGTTGCTGAAACGCCGCGTGATCTTCTCGACCGAGAAGCCCTGCTGCTCCAGCACCCGCGTGGCGTCCTCGTACGTGGCGCCTATCACGCTCGGCACCTCGACGGCGTCGCCATGCCGCGTGTACAAAGGCATCACGACGCTGTTGACGACGAGGTACAGCACCGCCAGGAGGGCGCCGAGGCCCAGCAGCCCCAGCCAGAAATAGGAGTTGGTAAACAAGGCGCGCAGGCGTGCCCCTCGAGATTGGTTCGTCATCGGCTTGGAGGCGGTAGAAATGGCAACGCCCGCTCTACGCCCCAGGGCCGAGATGGATGCTGCGCAGGCCGCATTCGACTTCACCGCATCCCAACGAAAACGCCGAAACCGCGCCCCCAGACGGGCATTGGGCCGCACTGAACCCGCCGAGGCGGGCTGTTCTTTAAGGTTCTGACCACGCCAGTTGAAGGTTCGTAGAAACGCGAGCCCAGCAGTTGCCACCCCCCGGAAGGCGCCGTATCATAGCGGCCCTCGCAAAGATGGCGGTGGCCGCGATGACGGCAAGAAAGGGCGGAGTGTGAAGCGTGGTTGAAACGAAAAGAGTCGCTTGACAGGGCGCCACGGGATTCCGTAGTTTACCTGTCCGCGCCAAAAACAGCGGCCCTCAAAAAGGCCCTTTTGGAGCGACAAGATACGTGTTCTTTGATGATGTTGGAAGCATAGCGAGTCCGAGTCAATTTCTTTTCCTGGTTTCAGGAAAGCGAGACATATAAAGCCACAAGATTCAATTCTCTACTATGGAGAGTTTGATCCTGGCTCAGGACGAACGCTGGCG
>CBDUCD010000204.1:0-5242 GCA_965365535.1 uncultured Rhodothermales bacterium
TCGCCGCCCCGGCTGCGGTCGCCGCCGCCTTCGCGCCGTTCGCCGCGTCCCCGGTCGCCGCCACGACCGCCGTCGCGGCCTCCCCGTCCGCCCCGGTCGCGGTCGCGCCCGCCTTCGCTGCGCGGGGCGCGCGGGGGGCGCTCCTCGTAGCCCTCGGGACGGGTGAGGAACGGCTTGCGGCTCAGCCGCACCTTGCCGTCGTCGCGCACCTCAATCACCTGCACCTCCACCTTGTCGCCCACCTGCATGTGATCCTCGGGCTTTTCGACAAAGCCGTAGGCCATCTCGGACACGTGCAGCATGGCCTCCTTGCCCGGCAGGATTTCGATGATGGCGCCAAAGCCGAGCAGGCTTTTCACCGTCCCCGTGTAGTTTTCGCCCGGCTCGGGCTTGGCCACGATGCCCTTGATCATCTGGATGGCCTTCATGGCGTCCTCGCCATCCGTCGCGGCGACGGTCACGAAGCCGTAGCCGTCGCGCTCCTCGATCTCGACCTTGGTGTTGGTTTCGCGCTGGATGCCCTGGATGATTTTGCCGCCCGGCCCGATCACGGCGCCGATCTGGTCGGCGTCAATCGTGATCTGCGTCAGGCGCGGCGCGTTGGGCTTGAGGTCGGGGCGTGCTTCGGCAATGGTTTCCTCCATGATGCCGAGAATGTGCGCGCGGCCCGCCTTGGCCTGGTACAGCGCCTGCGTCAGGATCTCGCTCGAGAGGCCGCTGATCTTGATGTCCATCTGGCAGGCCGTGATGCCGTCGCGGGTGCCGGTCACCTTGAAGTCCATGTCGCCCAGGTGGTCTTCCGTCCCCAGGATGTCGCTCAGCACGGCCACGCGCTGCCCGTCGGAGATGAGGCCCATCGCGATGCCGGCGACGGGTTTTTTGAGGGGCACGCCGGCGTCCATGAGGGCCATCGAACCCGAGCACACGCTGGCCATGGACGACGAGCCGTTGCTTTCGAGCACGTCGGCGTTGATGCGGATGGTGTAGGGGAACTCGTCGTCGGGGGGCACCATGCCGGCGAGGGCGCGCTCGGCCAGGTTGCCGTGCCCCACTTCGCGGCGGCTCACGCCCCGGATGGGCTTGGCCTCGCCCGTCGAGAACGGCGGGAAGGAGTAGTGCAGAAAGAAGCGCTTGTCCTGCGTGTCGAAAATCTGATCGACGGGCTGCACGTCTTTCTTGGTGCCCAGCGTCACGGTGGCGAGCACCTGCGTCTCGCCGCGCGTAAAGACCGCCGAGCCGTGGACGCGCGGCAGGTAATCCACCAGGCACCAGATGTTGCGGATGTCTTCGAGGCCGCGCCCGTCAATGCGGCGCTTTTCGACGAGAATCATCTCGCGCATGGCCCCGCGCTCGACTTCCTCGACGGCTTCCCTGATCTGGCCTTTCGTCCAGCCCTCGGGCGTTGCCGCTGCCTCGACGGTGCCCGCCTCGGGGTCGGTTTTGCCCAGCAGCGTTTCCACGACGCGGGCCTTCATCTCGTCCACGCCGCCGTAAAAGCTGGCCTTGTCGTAGGGCTTGCGCACGTGCGCGCCCATCTCGTCGCCCACGATTTCGCGGACGCGGTCCACGAGGCCCTCGGGCAGCGCGACCGTCGTGTACGGCATGGGGGTGGGCGCGCCGAAGGCTTCGACGAGCTGGCGCTGCGCCGCGTTGATTTTGCGGATGGCGTCGTGCCCGAAGGCGAGGGCGGCCACCATGTCCTCCTCGCTGATTTCCTTCATCTCGCCCTCGACCATCACAATGGCGTCGTCGCTGCCGGCCACGGTCAGGTTGATGTCGCCCTCGGCGGTTTCCTCGATTGTCGGGTTGACGATGAGCTGGCCGCCGATGCGGCCCACGCGGACTTCCGAGATGGGGCCGGCAAAGGGCGCGCCCGAGAGCACGAGCGCCGCCGAGGCGCCGCAGCCCGCGAGCACGTCGGCATCTACGGCGGGGTCGGCGGAGAGGACGGAAATCTGCACCTGGACTTCGTTCAGGAAGCCGTCGGCAAACAGCGGGCGGATGGCCCGGTCAATAAGTCGCGCCGACAGGATTTCCTTGTCGGTCGGGCGGCCTTCGCGTTTGATGAAGCCGCCGGGCACCTTGCCGCCCGCCGCGTACTTTTCGCGGTAATCGACCGTCAGGGGAAACCAGCTCTGGCCTTCTTTGATGGTGTCGGCCACGACGGCGGTGCACAGCACCATCGTGTCGCCCTGCCGGACGACGACGGCGCCGCCGGCCTGCTTGGCGAAGCGTCCGGTTTCCATCGAAATGGTCTTGCCGTCGGCGATTTCGACCTGGGTTGTGGTTGGGTTTTGCATGGGTTGTCTTTCTTTTCTGCTCACACGAGCGACAGGCGGAGGGGCCGGCAGCACGCCGCCCGTCCGCGAAAAAAGGCGGCACCTTCCGTAGAAAGTGCCGCCGCGCCTGGCCCGCCTTAGCGGCGGATGCCGAGTTGTTTGATAACCGTGCGGTACCGCTCGATGTCGCGGTCCATGAGGTAGTTGAGCAGCCGCCGGCGCTTGCCGACGAGGCCGATGAGGCCGCGCTGCGTCGAGAAGTCTTTGGGGTGCACCTTGAGGTGGTCCGAAAGCTCGCTGATGCGGGTGCTCAGGATGGCGATCTGCACTTCTGCCGTGCCGGTGTCGCCTTCGTTTTTGCCGTACTGCTGTACGAGTTCGCGTTTCTGTTCGCTGGAGATCATGCGTCCTCTTTAGATTAGTACCATCGTAAAGAAGATGGATAAGGCCCTGCCCGCAGGCAGGCGTAAGGTTTCTAAGCGGTTGTGCCCAGAAGCTCGTGGCAACGCGCGGCATCGCGGCCAAGTTGCCCGCGCAGCGCCGCGATTCCCTCGAAACGCTGCTCGTCGCGTAAACGCCCGATGAATTCTACCCGCAGCGTCTGCTCGTAGAGGTCGCCCTCGAAGCCCAGCAGGTGTACCTCGGCGCGCATCTCGTCGCCCCTGAAGGTGGGCCGCGTGCCGATGTTCATCATGGCGGGCCACCGCCCCTCCCCTTCGGTATCGGCCCAGACGGCATAGACGCCGCGCGCCGGAACGAGCTTTTCGGGCGCCACGGCCAGGTTCGCCGTCGGAAAGCCGATGGTTCGCCCGCGCCGGTCGCCCGCGACGACGCGCCCGGCCAGGGTGTAAAACCGCCCCAGCAGCGGCGCCGCCGCCGCCACGTCGCCCGCCTCCACGAGCAGCCTGCGGATGAGGGTGGACGAGACGGCGTGCTTTTCGACGACGTGGGCGGGTATCACGTCCACGCGGAAGCCCAGCCGGGGCGCCAGCTCGCGCAGCAGGTCGGCGTTGCCCTCGCGGCGCCGCCCGAAGCCGTGGTCGTAGCCAATGACGACCTCGCCCACGCCCAGCTTTTCGACGAGCACCTGTTCGACGAAAAGGGCGGCGGGCAGCGCGGCCACGTCGGGCGTAAACGGGATGACGACGGTTTCGTCCACGCCCAGCGCCGACAGCAGGGCCGCGCGCTCCTCGATGGTCGTCAGGAGCGGCACGGGCTGGCCGCGCAGCACGGCGCGCGGGTGCGGGCTGAAGGTGACGACGGCGGCGGGCGTGCCCACGGCGCGGGCGCGGGCCACGACGTACTCGACCACGTCGCGGTGCCCCACGTGGACGCCGTCGAAGGTGCCGACGGTGACGACGCAGCCGGGCATGGGCCGGGCGTTTTCGAGCAGGACGTGGCGCATACGGTCAGGCGTCGCAGGCGGCGGCAAGGGCGTCGAGCGTCCACGCCTCGTCGGCCTTCAGCTCGCCAATGGCGAGGCGGCGCAGCGCCGTCAGGTAGCCGCCCACGCCCAGCGCGTCGCCCAGGTCGGCGGCGAGGGTGCGGACGTACGTGCCCTTCGAGCAGGCGACGGTAAACGTCACGTCCGGCAGCGCGCCCGCATCCACGTCGAACCAGTAGATCGTGGCCGGGCGCGGCTGACGCTCGACGGTTTCGCCCTTACGGGCCTTTTTGTAGAGCCGCTCGCCGTCCACCTTGACGGCGGAGTACATGGGCGGCACCTGCATGATTTCGCCCACGAAGCGCGCCGCCGCCGCCGTCACCATTGGGGGCGTGAGGGCGTCGGTGGGCGTCTCGTCCTCGACGGGCGTGTCGGCGTCCTGCGAGGCCGTGCGCCCGCCCAGCCGGATGGTGCCCGCGTAGCACTTGGGCATGGCCTGGAAGTGGTCGGCAAACTTGGTGGCGCCGCCCACGAGGCACACGACGAGACCTGTCGCCATGGGGTCGAGGGTGCCCGCGTGGCCGATTTTGCGGATGCCCAGCACGCGCCGGAGCCGCCGGATGATGTCGAACGACGTGATGCCCTGCGGCTTGTCGATGGGCAGCACGAACGCGTCGCCGGGGGGCCGGGGCGCGCCGGCGCGCCAGAGGGGCGGCACGCTCATGCGCCGCCCGCGAGCGCGTCGTCCTGGCCCGCCTCGTCGCTGCCCAGCCGGTGCTCGCGCTCGGCGCGGATGCGGCTGAAGAGCGCGTCCATGTGGCGGGCGCGTTCCTGGGACTCGTCGAGGAAAAAGCGCAGCTCGGGCACGACGCGCATCTGGTGGCGGATGCGGGCCGCGAGGGCCGTCCGCACCTGGGGCGTCAGCTCGGTCAGTCGCCGGAAGGCCGCCTGCTGCCCCGCCTCGTCGCCCATCACGCTCACGTCCACGTATGCAATCGAGAGGTCTTTGGTCATGCGCACGCCCGTGACGGTGACGAGCGGGTGGAGCTGGTCGCCAAAGGTGTTCTGCAAAAGGTCGGCAATGTCGCGCTGCAACAGGCTCGCCACGCGCTCGGTGCGGATGCTCATAGGTAAAAGTCATTTGTCATTGGTCACTGGTCGTCGAAGCGGCTGTGCCAATGACCAGTGACAAGTGACCCTGCCGTCAGGCGGACGCCAGCGTGCGGCGCGTCTCGACGACTTCAAAGGCTTCGATGTGGTCGCCGATTTTGATGTCGTTGTAGCCGTCAATGCCCATGCCGCACTCGTAGCCCGAGGCTACTTCGCGCACGTCGTCTTTGAGGCGTTTCAGGGAGGCGAGGGAGCCGGTGTAGATGACGACGCCGTCGCGGATGAGGCGGATGCGATCCGAGCGGCGGATGCGGCCTTCGAGCACGGCGCAGCCCGCGACGGTTCCCACGCGCGGCACCTTGAAGGTCTGCCGCACTTCGGCGGTGCCCAGCGTCTTCTCGGTTTTCTCGGGCGAGAGCAGCCCTTCGAGGGCGTCGCGCACGTCCTGGATGGCGTCGTAGATGATCGA
>CBDUCD010000205.1:0-5234 GCA_965365535.1 uncultured Rhodothermales bacterium
AGCCGACGACCATGAACGACTGCTGGTCGACGCGGAGCTTCTTGTCCTTCTTGCCGCGATCCTTGATCTTGCCCGCGATCGTTCCCTTGATGAGGCCCTTCAGGAGGCCGAGCAAGGTCTTGAACAGGAACGGCCAGAAGCTCATCGCCGCCTCCGCGCGGCCGGCGCTCTACACGGGCGCCGGGCGCCGCTACCGGCTCGAAAGGGCCGTCGAGCTGCTCAGCCTGGGCGTCGCCCTCGACGGCGCGGGGCAGAGCGGCGAGGCCGCAGCCTACTTCACAACCGCGCTCCCGACAGTTCGGGCGCGGGGCACGCCGGAGCAGCTGGGCAGCCTGCTCAACGCCCTCGGCAGCGCCCTGATAGACCTGGAACGGCCCGGCGAGGCCGAGGCGCGCCTGCAAGAAGCCATTGCCGTGTGGCGCCGGGCGCGGGCGCCCCAGCTTCCGCTGGCCCTCAGCAACCTGGCGGTGTTTTACGAGTCGCGCGGGCGCGCCCGGGAGGCCGTCCCGCTTGTCGAGGAGGCGGTGCGCGGGCTGCGGCAGCAGGGCGCGGCGGGGCGGGGCCGGCTGGGCACGCTGCTGGGCGTGCTGGGCGGCCTTTACGACCACACGGGCCACCACGCCCGCGCCGTCGCGACGCTCGACAGCGCCCTGGCGGTGCTGCGCCACACGCCCGGCGCCGACCACCCCATGACGGTGCTCAACGAGGCCTCGCGGGCGCTGGCGCTGCGCCGCGCGGGGCGCCTGGCGGAAGCGTTGCAGCAGGCCCGCGCGGCCTACCAGCACGCCCGCGCCGTCCTGCCGGCGGCAAGCCCCATCTACGCGCACGCCGAGGTGATCTACGGCCACACCCTCTGCCTGGCCGCGCCCGACTCGGCGCGCCGGGGGGCGGCGCACGTCGAAAAGGCGCTCGGCGACCGGCAGGCGCTCCTGCCGCCGGGGCACTACCTCGTCGCCCAGGCCGAGAGCCTGCTGGGGGAGTGCCTGCTCGTGGAAGGACGGCGGGAGCAGGCCATCCCCCTGCTGCAACAGGGCTACGACGGGCTGCGGGCGGCGCGCGGCGCGCAGGACTTCCGCACGCAGGAGGCGTGGGGCCGCCTCGTCCGGGCGTCCGAGTAGAGGCGGCTGGCGCCGTTCGCGCCGGCTGTCCGGGCTACGCCGCTTTCAGCTTCGACAGGTACTGCTTGCGAAACTTGGCGACTTTCGGCTCGATGACGAAGGCGCAGTAGGGCTGCGCCGGGTTGCGCTCGAAATAGTGCTGGTGGTACGCCTCGGCAGGATAGAACACGTCGAACGGCGCGATCTCCGTCACGATGGGCGCGCCGAAGACGTGCGACGACTCGAACTCGGCCTTGACGGCGAGGGCGTCGGCGCGCTGCGCGTCGTCGTGGTAGAAAATCACCGACCGGTACTGCGGGCCCACGTCGTTGCCCTGGCGGCCGGGCGTCGTGGGGTCGTGCGTGGTGAAAAAGACGCGCAGCAGGTCGCGGTACGCGATCACGTCCGGGTCGAACGTCACCTGGACGACCTCGGCGTGGCCCGTGTTTTTGGCGCACACCTGCTCGTACGTCGGGTTGGCGACGTGGCCGCCGCTGTAGCCCGACACGACGCGCGTGACGCCCTTGAGCTGTTCCATGACGGCCTCGGTGCACCAGAAGCAGCCGCTGCCAAACGTGGCGAGTTGGGGCATGGGGAAAGAGTAGGTAGTGGGTGGACGCGCCGCCCGCCGCGCGGGTTGCCGGCAGCCTACTCCCCGCGCAGCCATCCGTTCGCCTTTGCCTCGGCGTAGCCCTCTGCCCGGAGAACAGACGCCGGGTTGTCGAGGCGCCCGTAGCCCCACGCGTTCCACGTCGTCCGGTCGCCGTTGTAGTCGGTGTGGGTTTCGCGCCGCACGGTTTCGAGCACGTCCACGCCCCGCACCCTTCCCAGGTCGGCGGCCAGCTTCCACGTCTCGGCTTTCGTGAGCGACATCAGGGGCGTGTGGATGGCGAGGGCGCGGCCCAGCGCGAGCGACAGGCTTTTCTGTGTCGCCTCCACGAAGTCGCGGCGGCAGTCGGGGTAGCCGCTGGCGTCGGTCTGGCACATGCCGCCGACGAGGTCGTGGATGCCGCGCGTGTAGGCGTGGGCGGCGGCGACGGCCAGGAAAAGCGCGTTGCGGCCCGGCACGAAGGAGGCGGGCAGATTCGGGTCGAGGGCGTGCGGCGCCCTCACGTCGGCGTCGTGCTCGGTGAGGGCGCTGCCCGAGAGCGTGCCCGTGAGGTCGAACACGCTGAGGGGCACGCCGGCCATCCCGGCGATTTTGGCGGCCTGATCGAGTTCGACGGCGTGCTTCTGCCCGTAGCGGAAAGCGATGGCCTCGACGCGGCTGAAACGTTCCAGCGCCCAGAACAGGCACGTCGTCGAGTCCTGCCCGCCCGAAAAGAGCACGAGCGCGGACGTGTCGGGGGCGGGCGTCATGGCGCGGGCGGGACGGCCCGCGTGTGCTCGGCCCAGCACGTTTCAGTCTCCTCGACGCGCGCCGTGATGGTTTCGACGCCCGCCGCGCGCAGCCAGTCGCCCGCCCCTTCGGCGAGAAAGTCGGCGGCAAAGCGGGCCACGTTTTCGCTTGTCGTGTCGTAGGGCAAGACGTAGTGGCGCGTGCCCAGCGCCTGCAACACGGCCCGCAGGTCGGTGTCGGTGTCGGCGACGAGCGTGGCGTGGTCCCACGCTTCGACAAGTGGGGCGAGGTGCGTTTTCACGTCGCCGAAATCCACCAGCATCCCGCGCGCGTCGGGCGTGCCTTCGAGCACGACGGTGAGGGCGTACGAGTGGCCGTGGAGGTGGCGGCAGCGCCCCTCGTGCCACGGCAGCCGGTGCGCGGCCTCCCAGCGAAAACGTTTGGCGACTTTCATGGCGGTGGGCGTGGGAGCAGGTCGAAGCGCCAATCTACCCGCGCCGCCGGGCCGTATTTGCGGATTTTCGGAAAGATGACGGGGATACGGCGGCGCCGTCGGGCGTAGGCGCCGCCCATCTTTTCCCGCCCTGCCCATGCCCGACACCCGCGACACCCCCGACCGGCGCCCCGACCTCGACAAGCTGCTCGACGAGGCCGCTGCCAACACGCGCCGCTCGCTCGACTACATGGCCGGGCTGGGCATCCGCCCCGAGGGGCGCGTGGGGCTGTTCCTGCCGCCCGACGCCCGCGAGCGCGACATCCAGCGGATGCCGTACCCGCACGCCGCCCGGCAGGTGGTGGTGTACGAAACCGAAAAAGGCGAATTCTCGGCCCTGTGCCCCTTTTCGGGCCTGCCCGACTACGGCACCGTCCGCATCGAATACGTGCCGGGGGCGCACGTGCTCGAGCTGAAAAGCCTCAAATACTACCTGCTCTCGTGGCGGCAAATCGGCGCGGCGCAGGAGGACATCACGGCGTTTATCTACGAAGACCTGCTGCGCCACCTGGAAAACCCGGCGTACCTCGTCGTCGAGACCGTTTACAACGTGCGCGGCGGCATCAACACGACGTGCCGCGTGGACAGCCGGCAGCAGCAGGCGCTCGGCGGCGCGGCGGCGCCTTAAGAGCCGGGGCGCGGGCGACGATAAGGAAACCCGGCGCCGCACCACGCGGGCCGCCGGTACGCTTTTCTGCTGCCATGCCTGCCCTCACCCCCACTGCTGCGCTGTTGCTGCCGGGCGCACCCTCGCGCCGGCAACGCGGGGCGCGTGCGTCTGCACCCGCCGGGACGTTATGAACGGCCTCCGCCGCTGCTACCAGACGTACTGGCAGGAGGGCAGCCTGGGCAGCCGCCTGTCCATTCTCGTCTCGGGCATCCTCGTGCTGCTGGCGGGCCTCGCCTTTGTCGCCGTCACGTTTTACGTGGAAGGGCAGATGGACGGCGCCCACCTGCGCACCGCCGACGGTATCGCCCGCGTGTCTGCCGCGCGCGTGCGCGAGGCCCTGGCCCGGCCGCAGGGCCGCCACGCCCTCGAAAGCGTCCTCGCCGACATCCGCGCCCTCAGCGGCGCCCGCACCGTCGCCCTCGTGGACGAAAAGGGCCGGCTCGTGGCCGCCTCGTCGTCCGAGGCCGACCTGTCGGGCATGGACGCGGGGGCGGGCGTGTCGCCAGATGGGGCGTGGTACCGCGTGCTCCAGCCCATCGGCAAAATGGGCGAGGCGCCGGCGGGGCACCTGCTCGTCGAGGTGGCGCGCCGCAACCCGTCCGACGCCGCCGGCGCGCGGCGCCTGCTGGGCGTGCTGTCGCTCGTGCTGCTCGGGGCGGGCAGCGTGCTCGTGATCCGCGTCAGCCATTTCGTGATGCAACCCCTGCGCGACCTGATGGCCGTGGCCGAGCGCATCGCGGCGGGCGACTGGACGAGCCGGGCCGGGCTGGGCGGGCCGCGCGAGCTGGCCGCGCTGGGCCACGCCGTCAACACCATCGTGGCCGAGCTGGCGCGCACGCGGGGCGAGATGGAAGGCCGCAGCGCCGACCTGCGCCGCCGCTCGCTCGAACTCGCCATCGCGAAAGAGCACGCCGAGGAGGTCGTCCGGCTGCGCGACGCGTTTCTGACCAACATGAGCCACGAGGTGCGCACGCCGCTCGCGGGCATCATGGGCACGGCGCAGGTGCTGCGCGAGGAGATCGAAGGGCCGGCGCGCGAACTCGTGGACATCCTCGAGGAAAGCAGCCAGCGCCTGCTGGGCACGCTCAACAACGTGCTCGAGCTGTCGCAAATCCAGGCCAACGCCTTCCACCTCGACGTGTGCGCGACCGACATCCACCGGGCCACCGAGAGAGCCATCGAGGGGCTGCGCACGCGTGCCAGCCGCAAGGGGCTGGTGCTCGTGCTCGACCCGTGCGTGCAGCCCCTCTACGCCGAAACCGACCCGGCGGCCTTTGCCCGCGCCATCGGCCACATCGTCGAAAACGCCGTCAAGTTCACGAACGTGGGCTGGGTGCGCGTGCGCGTGGGCAACGACGTGGGCGGCGTGTTCGTGTCGGTCACGGACACGGGCATCGGCATTGCGCCCGAGCACCTGCCACACCTGTTCGAGCCGTTCCGGCAGGGCTCGACGGGCCTGGCGCGCACGCACGAGGGCAACGGCGTCGGGCTGGCCATCGCGCACCATTACGTGCAGCGGATGCGCGGCACCCTGGCGGTGCAGAGCACGCCGGGCAAGGGCAGCACCTTCACGCTGCGCCTGCCGCGCGTGCGCCGGCGCGCCGAGGACGCCGACGCGCTGCTGCTGCCGGAGGC
>CBDUCD010000206.1:0-5148 GCA_965365535.1 uncultured Rhodothermales bacterium
CGGCGACTTGCGCCAGGCGCTCCACGCGCAGCGCTTGCAGGTAGCTCTGCACCATCGGCGCGGCGGGGTTGCGGGCGTAGCTGCGGGCGTGGAAAGGGTCGGCGGCCAGCTTTTCGAGCGCCCACGCCTCGATATCGGCGCGCGTGGCGGCGTCGAGGGCGTCGAGGCGCTGCGCCTGCTCGCGGGCGTCGCGGGCGTCGTCGGCCTCTTTCTGGCGGCGGGCGGCGAGGAGTTCGTCGGCCTGAGGTGAGCGTTTACGGGACGCGCCGCCCTCCGCCTTGCCCCGCACAGCCGGCGCGACGGCCGCGTAGTCGTCGCGGATGGCCTGGATGGCAAAGCCCGCCAGCGACCGCAGCGCGCGCCCCGCCGCGAGCTGGGCGTCCACGTACGCCAGGTTGCGCTCGATGAGGTCGGGCGCCGTCTCGGTCGTCAGGTCAATGGCCTGGCCTTCGGACAGCCCGTAGCCCGTCAGGCGGCGCTGGAGCGGGGTGAGGAGTTCCTCGGGCTCGGGCGCCAGCGCCCGCGTGTCGAAAACGGGCATCCCGGCCAGCCCGTCGAGGGCCAGCTCCTGCTGCGCCTGCTCCTCGACGGTAAAGCGCAGCGCCACGACGCGCCGTTTTTCGCGCCGCGTGCGCATGTCCACGCGGATGTCCGACCGGGCGTTGACCTCCTCCACGGCCGGCTTGAGCACGTCGCGGTTGAAGTACTTGAACTCGGCATTCTGGCCCTCCTCGACGCCCAGCAGGTCGCGCCACAGGTCGAGGTCTATCCACCCCGTCGTCCCGACTTTCCGGAAGCGGACGCAGTTTTCGTAGAGCGCGAGCGCGTACTGGCTGTTGAAACGCTTCTGCGTGAGCAGGTTGATCGTCGCGTACACGCCCGGGTTGTAGAGCCGCTGCCGCAGCGTCGGCGGATACGCATACCGGCACAGCCCGTCCGACACCACGGCCTGCGACAAAAACGCACTCACGCCCCACTCCTCCCTCCCCCGGTCGTCCAGCACGTTCCACTTGATTTTGAGGCTCACGAGCGCTTCGAGCGCCTCGCGCAGCAGCAGATGATCGTTCGAGTCGAAGCCCGCCGCCTCGGCAATCGTCCCCAGCTTGATTTCGTGCTCGGCCACTTCGCGGCGCGGCAAATCCTCGTAGGCGTTGACGAGCAGGACGTTGGAGATTTTGCGCTGGAGCAGCGACAGCCGCCCTTTGACGTGCACGGCGCCGACATGCTTTTTGAGTTCGAGCGGGGCCTCCGACATGGCGATGGGGGGAAGACGGGTAAAGCGTACGACCCGAGGTGAGACGAGGCAATAGGTGCGCTCACCTCTCATCCCGTAAAAGCTCACCTCAGCGCACTTTTTTTGCCTTGCGCCCCGGCGTCTCGCCGCCTGTCTCCCGTAAAAGCTCACCTTTGGCGGATAGCACACGGGGCCAGGAGGTTCTGACCGGCCAACACGCCTCCCGGCAGGCCTCTGACGACGACGCCGAGGCGCCTCCCGTAAAAGCTCACCTTTGCCGGGGCGATGGGGGCTGCGGAAAAGGCAAAAACGCCTCGCATCGTTTGGGTTGAGGCTTTTTCATCCCGTAAAGGCTCACCTTATCCCGTAGAAGCTCACCCTTCCCGTAAAGGCTCACCTTTCATCCCGTAGAAGCTCACCTGTCTCCCGTAAAGGCTCACCTTACGTCCCGTAGAAGCTCACCTTTCATCCCGTAAAGGCTCACCTTTCATCCCGTAGAAGCTCACCTTACGGGTGCCCAAGTCCTTTATTTTCAGCAGCCTCCGAGAACCTAAAGTATTCTAAACATTCTTAAACATTCTTAAACGCGCTATTTAAACGGGCGCCGCCGCGCTTTTTGAAAAAGGCGACGGAAGCCCGAAAAGCGCGGCAATCCGCCGGGGCGAGTTTTACGTTTGCCTGCAAGCCCCTACCCCCTCTCTGCACGACATGCGGTTCTCGTTCTGGCTCCACGTCGCCGCCCTTGCCCTTCTGCTCGCCGGATGCCGCGCCGGTGGTGCAGCCGACCACGGCGCTGGAAGGCAGGACACGCTTGCGCCGCGTGTGGTGCGGGGGACGGGGCCGGCGGCGGGCATGGTCTGGATTCCCGGCGGCACTTTTCTCATGGGCACCCCCCACGACAGGATGCCCTCCGGCCCCTTCCACACGAGCCACCTCGACGAAACGCCCCAGCACCCCGTCCGCCTCGACGGCTTCTGGCTCGACACCACCGAGGCCACCAACAGCCACTTCGCCCGTTTCGTGCGCGCCACAGGCTACACCACGCAGGCCGAAAAGCCCCTCGACTGGGCCCAGCTTCAGCGCCAGCTGCCCCCCGGCACGCCCCGCCCGCCCGACAGCCTGCTCGCCCCCGGCTCGCTCGTCTTCGCCGGCACCAACCAGCCCGTCGCCCTCGACGACCCGGCGCAGTGGTGGCGCTGGACGCCCGGCGCCTCGTGGCAGCACCCCGAGGGGCCGGCAAGCACGATCGAGGGGCGCGAGCGCTTTCCCGCCGTGCACCTCTCGTGGGACGACGCGCGGGCGTTCTGCGCGTGGCAGGGCAAGCGCCTGCCCTCGGAGGCCGAGTGGGAGCGCGCCGCGCGCGGGGGCGGGCAGGCGGAGTACCCGTGGGGTAGCGCGCCGCTGGGCAGCGGGGCGGCGCGGGCGAACACGTGGGAGGGCGGCTTTCCCTACGAAAACACGCAGCGCGACGGCTTCGTGGGGGCGGCGCCCGTGGGCCAGTACGCGCCCAACGCCTACGGGCTCTACGACGTGGCGGGCAACGTGTGGGAGTGGACGGGCGACTGGTACCGTTCGGACACGTACGCGCTGCGGGCCGAGGCGGGACCGGAGGCGCTTCTGGCGGGGCCGGCGTCGGGCTTCGACGCCCAGGAGCCGCTCGTGGCCAAGCGGGTCGAGCGTGGGGGTTCGTTTCTGTGCAACGGCGCGTACTGCGCGGGCTACCGGGTGGCGACGCGTCAGAAGGGCGACCCGTTTTCGTCGTACAACCACGTGGGCGTGCGCTGCGCCGCCGACTTCAACCCGCCCGCGCAGCAGCCGTAGCCTGCCCGGGCAGAGGGCACGGCAAAGGGCGGTGGCACCCGGCCACGCCGAGACGTATCATTGGGGCTTCACCTTTTCTCAGAAAGGCGCCATGTTGCCACGAGATGTCCGCCGGGCCTTGCCACTCGTTTTCGCGCTCGTGCTGGGCGCGTGCCGCAGCGCGTCCCCTGCCCTCGACCAAGCGCCCGCGCCGCCGCCCGCCCGCGACCTGGCGGGCTTGGAAGCCCTGTACTGGGCGCGTCAGGACAGCGCCCGCACGGGCTTTACCCGCGCCGACGTGGATTTCATGACGGGCATGATCGGGCACCACGCCCAGGCGCTCGTCATGTCGCGCCTGGCGCCGGCAAACGGCGCGAGCGCGCAGGTGCAGACCCTCGCCGCCCGCATCATCAACGCCCAGAACGACGAGATCGCGGCCATGCAGCACTGGCTGCGGCAGCGCGGGCAGCCCGTCCCCGAAGTCCACATTGACGGCCTCCACCTGATGGTGCACGGCGGCGGCGCGCACGACCACATGCACATGCCGGGAATGCTCAGCCAGGCCCAGCTCGAAGAACTCGCCGCCGCGCAGGGCGCCCTGTTCGACCGTTTGTTTCTGACGTACATGATCCAGCACCACTCGGGCGCCGTCAGCATGGTAGATGACCTGTTCGCCACCGATGGCGCCGGGCTCGACGGCGCGGCCTTCAAGCTCGCCTCCGACATCAACGTGGATCAGCGGACTGAAATCGCGCGGATGCGGCGGATGCTCGACGCCCTGCCTGTTGCCGGGCAGTAGCCCTCACCTGCAATCGTCTCTCGTTTTCAATCAACTTCAACCCCTGCTATGAACCAGAATGCCCCTCCCCACTGTTTTTCCCTGGCGCGTGCTGCCTCGCATTTGCTCGCGTTAGCGATGCTGGCGTTTGCGCTTCCTGCCAGTGCGCAGATGGCGCCCCAGCCCGACCCGCGCGTGGGCCTCAAAGCCGGCCTGTTCGACGCCGGCCAGGCAGCGTGGAACCTGCGCCTCGTCTCGGCCACGCCCCCGCCCCCCGCGTTCGTGGGCGTCACCAACTCCGACCTTGCCTTTACCGGCCCCTACGCCATCCAGGGCAACTACAACGGCGTCATGGTGTGGGACATCTCGAACCCGGCGGCGCCCACGCTTGTCACCGAGTACGTGTGCCCGGCTTCGCAGAGCGACGTGTCGGTTTACCAGAACCTGCTGTTCGTCTCGGGCGAGGGGCTGGGCGGGCGGCTCGACTGCGGGACGGAGGGCGTCAAGGAGACGGTGAGCAAGGACCGCCTGCGCGGCATCCGCATTTTCGACATCACCGACATCCGGCAGCCCCGCTACGTCGCCAACGTGCAGACGTGCCGCGGCTCGCACACGCACTCCGTCCTCAAAAGCCCCGACGACGACGAAAACGTGTACGTGTACATTTCGGGCTCGGCGCCCGTGCGCCCCGGCGAGGAACTCGAAGGCTGCTCGGCGGCGCGGCCCGACGAAGACCCGGCGTCGGCGCTGTTCCGCATCGAGGTCATCAAGGTGCCGCTTGCCCACCCCGAGCAGGCGGCAATTGTAAGCTCGCCCCGCATTTTCGAGGAGTTGACGGCGCCGCCGCGTCACGGCCTCGCCCCCGCCGACCTGGCCGAGGTCGAAGAGGCACGGGCGCGTGGCGAGTTCGTGGCCGACATTTTCGGGCAGCCACGCGTGCTGCCCGCGCGCATGATCGCGCCCCTCCTGGCCGGCATCGTGCAGCAGCGCGGTGGCACCGGCCCCGCGACGGCCGCCGACAGCGCCGCCCTCCGCGAGGCGCTGCCCGCCATGATCGCCCAGCGCTTCGGCGCCCCCAAGGAAGGCCCCGAGCCTGGCCCCACGCAGTGCCACGACATCACGCTCTACCCCGAAATCGGGCTCGCCGGCGGCGCCTGCGAGGGCTACGGCCTCCTGCTCGACATTAGCGACCCCGCCAACCCGCGCCGGCTCGACGCCGTGGCCGACTCGAACTTCTCCTACTGGCACTCGGCGACCTTCAACAACGACGGCACCAAAGTGCTCTTCACCGACGAGTGGGGCGGCGGCGGCCAGCCCAAGTGCCGCGCCAGCGACC
>CBDUCD010000207.1:0-5120 GCA_965365535.1 uncultured Rhodothermales bacterium
CCCTCCTGCTTCGGGGTGCCCGGGTCGTCGCCCTGCCCGATGCGCTCGCGCATCCGCGTGTCGGACTGGAGGTTGCGCAGGTTGTAGTAGTCCATCACGCCGAAGTTGCCGTTGCGGAAGGCTTCGGCGAGGGCCTGGGGCACCTCGGCCTCGGCAGCCACGACGCGGGCGCGCTGCTCCTGCACGGCGGCGCGCATTTCCTGCTCGTGGGCCACGGCGGCGGCGCGGCGCTCCTCGGCCTTTGCCCGCGCCACGCGCAGGTCGGCCTCGGCCTGGTCGGTCTGGAGCTTGGCGCCGATGTTTTCGCCCACGTCCACGTCGGCAATGTCGATGGAGAGGATTTCGAAGGCCGTGCCGCTGTCGAGGCCTTTGGCGAGCACGGTTTTCGAGATGTTGTCGGGGTTTTCGAGCACCTGGGCGTGCGTCGCCGCCGAGCCAATCGTCGAGACGATGCCCTCGCCCACGCGCGCGATGATGGTTTCCTCGCCCGCGCCGCCCACGAGCCGCTGGATGTTGGCCCGGACGGTCACGCGGGCGATGGCGCGCACCTGGATGCCGTCTTTGGCAACCGCCGACACGGGCGGCGTCTCGATGACTTTGGGGTTGACCGATAGCTGCACGGCCTCGAACACGTCGCGCCCCGCCAGGTCAATGGCCGTCGCCTTTTTGATGGGCAGCTCGATGCCCGCCTTGTCCGCCGAAATCAGCGCGGCGACGACTTTCTGCACGTTGCCGCCCGCGAGGTAGTGCGATTCGAGCTCGCGCGTCTCAATGGGGATGCCCGCCTTGTGCGCCGTAATCAGGGGCCGCACGATCATGGCCGGCGGGACGGTCCGCAGCCGCATCCCGATCAGTTCGGTCAGGCGGATGTGGACGCCCGAGAAAAACGCCGTCAGCCACAGCCGGATGGGGATAAAGTAGAAAAACGCCACGAGCGTCAGCACGACGCCCGCGATGATGAGCAAGCCGACCAGGTCGAGGCCGTTCATGGAAGTTGGAGGTTAGAGGCTGGAGGGTAGCGCTGGGTGAGGACACGCGCGCCTCCAACCGCAGCAGGCAAAGCTGGCCACCCCTGCGTCAGTTGCCCGAGCGCAGATAGTCGCCGCTCTGGCCGCCGGTTTTGGCCAGCAGGCGGATGTCGGTGATGTCAATGCGTTTCGAGACGGACTTGCACATGTCGTACACCGTGAGGGCGGCGATGGAGACGGCGGTGAGGGCTTCCATCTCGACGCCCGTGGCGCCCGTCGTCTTGACGTAGGCGCGGATTTCGACCGTATGCTCGGCCTCGTCCAGCGACAGCGACACCTCGATGCCTTTGATCTGCACGTCGTGGCAGAGCGGGATGAGCCGGCTGGCCTGCTTGGCGGCGAGCAGGCCCGCAATCTGGGCCACCGACAGCACGTCGCCCTTGCGGACGGTGCCGCTTTCGATCAGGGCAAAGGCTTCTTCGCCCACGCGCACGCGCCCGGCAGCCACGGCCGTACGCGTGCCCACGGGCTTGTCGCCAATATCTACGAGGCGGACGCCGCTGAGGGCGTCGGGAGGATTGAGAAGGCTGTTCATGTCGCAAAAGGGAGGCGGGGCAGCATAGGGAAAAAGCCCCGGCAGGTTCCAGGAAAGTCGGCGCCGGGCAAAATGGCGGCGGCGTCAGCGCGTGTAAATGGCGACGCCGCCCAGGTACGTCGCCTCGACGCTGGTTTCGAGGATTTCGGCGGCGGGAACCGTCATGATGTCGCGGGAGAGGACGACAAAGTCGGCGTATTTGCCGGGCGTGATGGAGCCGACTTCGTCTTCCATGAACGCGGCATAGGCGGCGTCGAGGGTAAAGCCGCGCAGCGCCTCGTCGCGCGTGAGGGTCTGGCCGGGCTGCCAGCCGCCGGGCGGCTCGCCCTCGGCGTCCTGCCGCGTGATGGCGGCGTAAAAGCCCAGCAGGGGATTGACCTGCTCGACGGGGAAGTCGGAGCCCAGCGCGAGGCGGGCGCCCGAGCGCACGAGGGCGCGCCAGGCGTAGGCCCCCTGCACCCGTTCCGGCCCGACGCGGCTTTCGGCCCAGTACATGTCGCTCGTGGCGTGCGTGGGCTGCACGGACGCGATGACGCCCAGCGCGGCAAAGCGCGGGATGTCGGCGGGCGCCAGAATCTGCGCGTGCTCGATGCGGTGGCGCCCCGCGGTGCGGCCCGTTTCGGCGAGGGCCTGTTCGTAGGCGTCGAGCGTGGCGTGGTTGGCGCGGTCGCCGATGGCGTGGGTGTTGACCTGAAAGCCGCAGGCGAGGGCGGCGCGCACGTCGTCGGTAAAGGCGGGGGGCGTGTGGAACAGCAGCCCCCTGTTGCCCGCGTCGTCGCTGTAAGGCGCCAGCAGGGCGGCGCCCCGGCTACCCAGCGCGCCGTCCATGTAGAACTTGACGCTGCGGATGGTGAGGCGCCCGCCGTAGCCCAGCACCATGCCCTCGCGGCAGAACTGGTCGAAGGCGTCGCCGCGACCGCCAATCATGGCATAGACGCGCAGCCCGAACGTGCCCGCGGCGATGCGGGCGCGGTAGAGGTCTGCCGTTGCCCGGTCAATGCCGGCGTCGTGGACGCCCGTGAGGCCGTAGCGGGCCGTCTGGGCGAGGGCGCGCGTCAGGGCCTCGTCAGCCGCCTGGGGCGAAAGCGGCGGCACGGCGCCCGCCACGAACCCCATCGCCGCGTCCACGAACACGCCTGTCGGCTCGCCTGCCGCGTCGCGGATGGTCTGGCCCCCTTCGGGGTCGGCAGCGGCGCGGATGCGGTCGAGCCCCGCCGCCCGCAGGGCCGCCGTGTTGGCCCACGCCGCGTGCCCGTCTATGCGGACGAGCCACACGGGCCGGTCGGGAAAGGCGGCGTCGAGGGCGGCGCGCGTCGGGAATTGCTTGTCGGGCCAGTCGTTCTGATCCCAGCCGCGCCCCGTCAGCCACGCGTCGGCGGGGAGGGTGCGGGCAAAAGCCTGGAGCCGCTCGACGATTTCGTCTGTGGAGCGCGTGCCCACGAGGTCGGCTTCCATCAGGCTCGTGCCCAGCCCCATCAGGTGGGCGTGCGCGTCTATGAGGCCGGGGACGACGGTGCGGCCGCCGGCGTCGCGGCGCGGCGCGTCGGGGTAGGCGGCCATCACCAGGCTGTCCGAGCCCACCATCAGAAAGCGGTCGCCGCGCACGGCGAGGGCCTGGGCGGTGGGCTGCGCCGCGTCGGCGGTGTAGATGCGGGCGTTGTGGAGGACGAACGTAGCCTGCGCCCGCGCGTCGAGGGGCAGCAGGCACAGCAGGCCGAGAAAAAGCAGGCGCATGGCACGCGGAGGTTGACGCGGCCAAGATAGGCGCTGGGCGGGCGGCGGCTACACCTGCCGCACCCGCTCCATGGCCTGCCCCAGCCGCCCCACCAGGCACACGCGCGGGTGCGCCATGAAGCGCCTCAGCACGCCCTGCCGGAGCGCGTGCAGCAGCGTCGAGGGGGCGCTGAAAATGATGCGGGTGTCGGACTTTTGCAGCGCCCGCTGGAACAGAAAGAGCAGCACCCCCTGCGCCTCGGCATCAATCTGGCGCACGCCCGCGAACTCGACGAGGATGTGCTGGCCCGGCTGCAACCGCTCGATGCACCGCTCGCACTGCCAGGCCCTGGCGTGCGCGTTGAGGTCGGCCGTCGTCACGCAACCGCTGAGCCGCACGTGCAGTGCAGCCCCGGCGGAGGCTTCCGCTACTGTAAACATCGGGGGGGAGTAAGAGATCTCCCTTACCCCATTACGCGCAAACGCCGGGATTTACGGAAAAGGGCACTGCGGAATGCCCCTTTTATTTTTCGCCCGCCCCGTCTGCCCGCGCGTCGGCGCGCTTTTCGATCCACAGCGTCACCGGGCCGTCGTTGACGAGGGTTACCTGCATGTCGGCGCCAAAAACGCCCGTCGGCACGCTTTTGCCAATGTGACGCGCTACCTGATGCGTAAAGTCGAGGTACAGGCGTTCGGCCTGCTCGGGCGGCGCGGCGGTGCTGTAGGAGGGACGGTTGCCCCGGCTCGCGTCGCCGTAAAGGGTGAACTGCGACACGACGAGCACGTCGCCGCCCACATCTACCACCGAAAGGTTCATGCGGCCCTCGGCGTCGGCGAAAATGCGCAGGCCGGCCACCTTGCGCGCCAGCCACGCGCCCTCGGCAGGGGTGTCGGTGTGGTGGATGCCCACGAGCACCAGCAGCCCCCTCCCGATCTCGCCGACGGTGCGACCTTCCACCTGGACGCGCGCCTCGCGGACGCGCTGCACGAGGGCGATCATGGCGTTTGGGCGCGCCTGGCCAGCCACGCCACGAAGGCGTCGAGGGCGTGGGCGCGGTGGCTGACGCGGTTTTTGAGGTGGAGCGACATCTGGGCAAACGTCTCGTCGAAGCCGTCGGGCACGAAAAGGGCGTCGTAGCCGAAGCCGCCCGCGCCGCGCTCTGTTTCGAGCAGATGCCCCGGGCAGACGCCCTCGAAGGTCTGTTCTTCGCCGTCCGCGACGAGGGCGAGAATGGTGCGGAAGCGGGCGGTGCGCGCCTCTGGAGCAATGCCGTGCAGGGCTTCGAGCAGGTAGCGGCGGTTGTCGGCGTCCGTCGCGCTGGGGCCGGCAAAGCGCGCCGAGAACACGCCCGGGCGCCCCCCGAGGGCGTCCACCTCCAGGCCCGTATCGTCGGCGAGGGCGGGCAGGCCCGTGGCGGCGTGGAGCGCGCGGGCTTTTTTGAGGGCGTTGCCCCGCAGCGTCGGCGCGTCCTCCTCGACGGGCGGCACCCCCGCGGGGGCGGCGACGAGGTGGAGACCCAGCCCGCCCAGCCGGCGTTCGAGTTCGCGGACTTTGCCCGCGTTGCGGGTGGCCAGCACGAGGGTGTCGAAAGGCAGAGGGGGCATGGGCAGGCGGCGTCGAGAACGCCTCAACCTACAACTGCGCGGGGCCGGCGCGGACTTTTCGCCCGGCATTTCCGAGAGTCATCACGCAAACTTTCACAGACGCCGCCTTGAACCCGGTGGGGGCGAGGGGGTATCATGCAGGCTCTTTCGTCGTTTTTATCACTATCCCAGCATAGCCTTGGCTATCGGCATCAAAGTCCGGGACAACGAGTCCATCGACCGTGCGCTGCGCCGCTTCA
>CBDUCD010000208.1:0-5078 GCA_965365535.1 uncultured Rhodothermales bacterium
GCCGAGGATGATCTCCTGCTGGAGCCGCACGCGGCGGTCGCCCTGGTAGAGCTTGCGCGTGAGCGGACGCAGCCACTCGGGGTTGCCGTCGTGGTCGCTGTCGAGCAGGTAGAGCACGGTGCGGCCCACGTCCATGCGCCACGCCTGAAGCCGGAGCGGCTGCTCGCCCAGGTGCACCGTCACGCGGACGGGGTCGCCGCGCCGCGTGCGGACGAGTCGCATGGGGTGGTTCTCGGGATCCATGACGGGGTACTCCTCCGTCTGCCACCCCGACGCGTCGAACTTCTGCTGGAAGTAGCCGTCGCGCAGCAGCAGCCCGACGGCGGTAAAGGGCACGCTCAGGTCGGAGGCGGCCTTGCAGTGGTCGCCGGCGAGGATGCCGAGCCCGCCCGAGTAGAGGGGCAGGCTTTCGTGCAGGCCGTACTCCATGCAGAAGTAGGCGGTGCAGGGCGTGTCGGCGTGGGTGCCGGGCGTGTTGAGGTAGCGCTGGAAGGCGTCGTAAAGGGCGTCCACCTCTTTCGCCAGCGTCTTGCCTTTGAGCTTCTGCGGGTTCGCGGCGGCCAGCGCGGCCAGCGGGTTGTTCATCGAAGCCCGGAAGGCTTCCGGGTTGAGCGACTCGAAAAGGGCGAGGGCGTCGGGCCGCCACGTCCACCAGAGGTTGGAAGCAATGGCTTCGAGCTTTTCCTGGGTCGTCATGGGCTGTTGAGAAAAGAGGTAAGCGCTTACACGCGGGCTAAAAAAAACTCCCCGCGGGCGCGGTGCGCGGGGAGGTATGCTGAGGGCGCGAAAGGTTACGAACTTTGGTGGATACGCGCAAACCCCGGGGCCTGCCGGCGGCGCGGCGCGGGCGCCCGTCGCTGCTGTTTCACCTCACGTTCGCTTTTCCCTTTTGCCCGTGCAGCCCGCTCATCCTGCGTCCACCCTAGGCGGCGCGCTCCGCGAAACGGTAGCAACCCTCGAAAGCGCCGGCGTGGACGACGCCCGCCGCACCGCCGAGTGGTTGCTGGAGGCGCTCGTGGGCTGCTCGCGCGCCCGCCTCTACGCCTACCCCGAAACCCCGCTTGGCGATGCCCAGCGGGCGACGCTGGCGCGCTGGGTGGCGCGGCGGCAGGCCGGCGAGCCCGTGCAGTACATCGTGGGCGCGGCGGCGTTTTGCGGGCTGGATCTGATCGTCACGCCCGCCGTGCTCATCCCGCGCCCCGAAACCGAGGAAGTCGTCGCGGCAGCGCTCGAAACCATCGCGGGCCGCGCGGCGCCGCGCGTGCTGGACGCGGGCACGGGCAGCGGCGCCATCGCCCTTGCCCTCAAAAACGCCCGCCCCGACGCCGACGTGTGGGCACTCGACGTGAGCCCGGAGGCGCTGGCGGTGGCGGCGCAGAACGCCGCGCACCTCGGGCTGGACGTGCACCTGGTGTGCGCCGACCTGCTCGCCCCCCGCCTCGACGGCGTGGAAGGGCCTTTCGACCTGCTCGTCTCGAACCCGCCCTACATCCCGGACGCGGAAAGGCCCGAACTGGCGTACCACGTCCGGGCCTTCGAGCCGCGCCTCGCGCTTTTCAGCGGGGCCGAGCCTTTCGTGTTCTACCACGCCCTCGCGCGCCACGCCTGCCGCCTCGTGCCGCCGGGCGGCGCCGTCGTGGCCGAGACGCACGCCGATTATGCCGGGGGCGCCGCGGCCTGCTTCGCGCCGCCGCATTTCACGGAGGTAAAGGTGCGGCGCGACCTGCACGGACGCCCGCGCGTGGCGATGGCCCGTCGGGTTTAGCCCTGCGTGCCTTCCACGTTGGCGTACTCGGGGTACTGCCGGATGATGTTGGCATACGCGCGGGCAAACATCTCCTGCGGCTCCTCGGGGTTGTTGCCCAGTTCCTGCTGCTCGCGGTGCAGGCGCACGCACGCGTTCCAGATGGCCTTGCGCAGCCCCCACTTATCTACCGAGAACGAGGCCGTCTGGCGCTTGCGCTCCTCGCCCGTCCAACTCAGTTGCACGTAGGGCTTCTGCGTGCCGCTGCCGTCGTCTTTGGTGCAGAACGAGAGGCCCACGACACCCGTTTTGCTGCGCGCCTTGGCCGACTTGGCCGTCGGGTCGTCGGCCTCGGGCAGCGTCGGCATGAGTTCGTCGCGGTACGTGATGGCGGCCAGCAGGGCTTTGGCGCTGCCGCCGTGCTTGTCGTCCGAGAAGAACTTGGTGTTCTGCACGCCGCTGCGGCGGATGCGCACCTGCCAGCCGTGCGTGGAATGGCGGTGCGGAAAGGCTTCGGATGGTTCGATGTCTATCCGGTAGACGTTGTTAGGCTTTTGCATGAGTCCCCTCTCTCCTCTTGTTGCGGGATTTCTAAAATTGATTGATCGCGGAGAGCCCGGCGGTACCAACGCTACCATAAGGCTTGTAGCGTGCCTTCGCTCGAAAATACACAACGGTAGCAGATACTACCAATTGCATTGCACTTTAACAATTGTGCTGAAAGTGTCTCGCCTCGGACGCGGCGCTGGCCAGCACCCGTCAGCTCAGGAAAAGGCTGGCGAGGCCGGGGCCGGCGGCCAGGCACGTGGCCATGGCGGCCACGAGGGCCACGAGCAGGGCCACGGCGCCCAGGCGGCGCAGCGCCGCGCGCGAGGCGTCGGCGGGGAGGGAGAGGTTGCGGGGGTCGTCGGGTATCATGGCCGTCTCCAGCAGCAGTTCGGGCAGCGTGCCTGTAGAATCGGAGGCGCGAGCGCCGGGCGAAAGGGCAAAAAACAGGAATCGTGCGCCCGCGCCCGCCGCCATGCCAGACACACCCGGTGCCCCGGCATAACGCTACTGCGACAGGATGAGGGCGGTGTAGGGCCCCAGCCCCACGGCGCCGCTATACGGCATCCCGTCGCGAGGTTGCGCCTCGGCGCCCACGTCGAAGGCGGGGTGGTTGCCGAAAAGCGGGCTGTAGCCATTCCAGTCCGAGTTGAAGCGGACGCGCCACAGCCCCTCGGCGGGCAGGCCAATGCGGTAGTCGGTATAGGCGCGGTTGGCGAAGTTGAGCACGACGACCACGTCGTCGCCCGGCCCGCCTTCCATGCGGCGCCTGAAGGCGATGACTTTATCGCTGTCGTTGACGTGGAAAACGTCCAGCTCGGAGCCTTTGAGGCCGCGCGTCTGCCCGGCGAAGTCGCGGCGCAGGTGGATGAGGTCGCGGTAGAGGGCGCGGATGCCGCTCATCTCTTTGAGGCGCTGCCAGTCGAGCGGGTCGGTGTCGCGGAACCACTCGTCTTCGAGCATCTCCTGCCCCTGAAACATCATCGGGATGCCGGGGGCCGTGAAAACGGCGGCGGCGCCCAGCGTCGAGCGTTTCTGCGATTCCCACGAAGTCGCGTCGCCCTGGTGGATGGACTCGGGCAGGCGCTGCCGCCCATTGGCGACTTCGTCGTGGCTTTCGGTATAGATGACGCGGTTAAAGGCGTCGAGGCCGTAGCGGTGCGCGATGGCACCGGCCACCTCGCCCATTGAGCGGGCGCCGTCGTCCATGCCTTCGAGGGCGGCGCGCACGGGGTGGACAAACGCCGCGTCCCACTGCGCGCCAAAGCCGCCGCCCTCGGGCAGGGGCGCCGTAATCTGGTCGTAGCGCTGCAAGTCCTCGGCAATGGTGAGCTTGCCGGGGTATTTGCCGACGATCTCGGCATTGATTTCCTGCATCAGCGTCCAGCCCTCGGGGATTTCGTTGCCGGCGGTGAGGAAAAAGTCTTTGTGGCGGATAAAGATGGTGCCGTCCCAGCGCAGCCCGTCGGCGTGGAAGGATTCGAGCCACATGAGGGCGTTGTCGCGGATAAACTGGCGGACTTCGGGGCGCCCGTAGTCGGGGCGCGTCTCGCCCCACGGCGTCTCGGCGCGCCAGTCGTTGTAGAAATAGATGCCGCCCTTGCCGTTTTCGCTCCACCCGTCGAATTGCCACAGGTCGAGGTCGCTGGGGCCGAAATGGTTATAGACCACGTCCACGAGCACGGCCAGCCCGCGCGCGTGCGCCTCGCGGACGAACAGCTTGAAGGCGTCGGGGCCGCCGTAGGCCCGCTCGATGGCAAAGGGAAACGACGGGTTGTAGCCCCACGAAAAGTCGCCGGGAAACTCGGCCAGCGGCATCAGGCTGACGGCGTTCACGCCCAGGTCGCGCAGGTAGTCGAGGCGCGGGATGGCGCTGCGCAAATCGCCCGGCCCGTCGGGGTTCTGGTCGTTGAAGGTGCCGACGTGGAGTTCGTAGATGACGAGGTCGTTCCACGACGGCATCTCGAAATGGTCGCCCTGCCAGTCGAAGGCCGCGTCGTCATAGACGACGCTGTTGCCGATGCTGGAGGTGACGAGGCGGGCGTACGGGTCGTTGCGCTGGAGCGTGCCCGAGGGCGTTTCGAGCACGTACTTATACTCGTCGCCGGGCTGGGCGCCGCGCACGACGCCGCTCCAGTAGCCGTCGCCGTCGTGGGCGAGGGGTTTTTCCTCTTGCCAGTCGCCCCACGACCCCACCACGGCGACGGACGTGGCGTGCGGCGCCCACACGCGGAACGACACGCCGCCTTTGTACGGGATGGCGCCCATGCCGGCGTGCTGCGACGATCGGGGGCGAGAAACGGTAGCGGTACTGGTGGACATGGGGCTGCAAAGGGGTTTGGATGGCCCGTAAACGCCACGCCTCAATAGCTGCCCCACGCGCCGTGTAACGGGGTGCCTACGCCACGTGTGTGCAGTTTTGAAGATCTCGTGTACCGAACAGCGCCCCGCCCACCGCGTTGGCGCTGGCCTCCATTTCCACGCTTTCCCATGACCGACAAAAACCAGCGCGCCGCCGAGTGGTGGGCCAACTTCGGGCGCCTGCTCGACGAGCAGACCGAGTGGCCCGCGCCCTACCTGTTCAAGTTCATCGTGCCCGTCGAGCACATGCCCGCCTTTACCAGCCGCTTCGAGGGCGTCGAGCTGCAAACGCGCCCGTCCAAAAACAACAACTACATCGGCGTCACCATGACGCCCGTGATGGCGTCGGTGGAAAGCGTGCGGGCCATCTACGAAAAAGCGTTCGAGGTGCCGGGCATCATCATGTTTTAGCTGGTTGTTCGCTCGC
>CBDUCD010000209.1:0-5074 GCA_965365535.1 uncultured Rhodothermales bacterium
TTTTCGAGACGCAGCATTACCACCCTCCGCTACACCACGAACCGGAAGGTGACCGTTCCGCGCTGGTCGGCCTGGGGGGCGCCGGGGGGGAGGGACGTGAAGCGCCAGCGCCGCACGGCGTCTATCACCTCGCGTTCGAGCGTCGCGTTGCCTTTTTGCAGCCACCGGCCAATCGTCACCGCGCCGTCGGGCGCCACGACGATTTCGATGCGCAGCGTGGCCACCGTGTTGGCCGAGTTGCGCGGGATGGGCGTGCGCAGCGCCTGCCGGTTGAGCCCTTCGATGCTGAAGGGCGAGCGCCGCGCGTCCGTGTCGCCCTCGCCTGCCGGGGCGCCCGAGGCGGGGCTGGCGCTGCGGGCCTTGCCGTCGGCATCCTCCTGTCCCCGCGCCGCGCGGTCGGCGGCGGGCTGGGGCGGGGCGTCCGACTGCCGCGTTTCGGGCACGCGGTCTCTGGCCGGCGTCTCTTTCGCGTCGGGCAGCTTGACGGGGTTGCTGGCGCGCGGCGTCTGCCGGGCGGCGCGGCGCGGCTGCTCTTTCGTGGGCTGCGGGCGCGGCGTGGGCCTGGTGGCCTGCTGCTGCTGGGGTTGGGGCACGGGCGCCCGCCGCCCCAGCTCGACCGGCCCGAACTCGACGGCAATGGTGCCCAGCGTTTCCTCGGGCACGGTGGGCGGCGGCGTGGCCGCGATGACGATGAAAAACAGGAGGGCGTGCGCCGCCAGGCTGATCCCGATGCCGATCAAGTCGTCGCGTTTCATGGGCGTGCAGGAGGGGGGAAAGGGCGCTGGGGACAGGCGGCAGCATACGCCGGCGCGCGCTGCCGGTGCCCCGGAAGGGCCGGGCAGGGGGCGCAGAAATGCACGGCGGCGCCGCCGAAGCGGCCCGTGTGCTCCGTATGTTAAGGACACGCACCCCCCGCACCGTTTTTCCAACCCCACCAACCCCATTCCACCATGTTTTTCGTGCGCACCCTCGCGGCCGTCGCAGCCGCCGGGCTCCTCGTGGCCGGATGCGGCGGCTCGCGCCCCGCAGCGCGGCCCGCTACCCCCTCAGACTCGACCGCCGCTGCCGCGCGCGGCAGCGACAAGGGGATGAAAAAGTACAGCAAGGTCGTCCCCAAAGACGCCACGACGGACGAGGGCCTCTTCACCGTCCACCGCGTCGAGGGCAAGCTGCTCTACGAAATCCCCGACTCCCTGCTGGGCGACGAGATGCTTATCGTGAGCCGCATTGCCCGCACCGCCGACCAGGTCGGCTACGGCGGCGAGGAGGCCAACACGCAGGTCGTCCGATGGGAGCGGCAGGACAAAAACATCCTGCTGCGCGTCGTCTCGACCTCGAACGTGGCGACGGAAGACCAGCCCATCTACCAGGCCGTCCGCAACTCCAACTTCGAGCCCATCATCGGCTCGTTCGAAATCCAGGCCCGCAACGACGACTCGACGGCCAGCGTGGTGGACGTGACGGGCCTGTTCACCAAAGACGTCCCCACCCTCGGGCTCGATTCGGGCAGCCGCGAGCAGTACAAGGTGCGCCGCCTCGACGAGAGCCGCTCGTACCTCGAATCTGCCCGGAGCTACCCCAAAAACATCGAGGTGCGCAACGTGCTCACCTACGACGCCGCCGCGGCACCCTCGAACAGCTCGACGGGCACCATCTCGCTCGAGATGAACCACTCGATGGTGGTGCTGCCCGAGCGGCCCATGCTGCCGCGCTACTGCGACCAGCGCGTGGGCTTTTTCTCGCGCACCGTGACGGACTACGGCGCCGACGCGCAGCGCGCCCAGGAGCGGTGCATGGTCGTCCGGTGGCGCCTCGAACCCAAAGACCCCGAGGCGTACGCGCGCGGCGAACTCGTCGAGCCCGTCAAGCCCATCGTCTATTACATAGACCCGGCCACGCCCGAGAAGTGGCGCCCCTACCTCAAACAGGGCGTGGACGACTGGAACGTGGCTTTCGAGGCGGCGGGCTTCAAAAACGCCATCATGGCCAAAGACCCGCCCTCGCCCGAGGAAGACCCCGAGTTCAGCCCCGAGGACGCGCGCTACTCGGTGATTCGCTACTTCGCCTCGCCCGTCCAGAACGCGTATGGCCCCAACGTGCACGACCCGCGCACGGGCGAGATTCTCGAAAGCGACATCGGCTGGTACCACAACGTGATGAACCTCTTGCGCAACTGGTACTTCGTGCAGACGGCGGCGGCGAATCCGCGCGCCCGCAGCGTCAAGTTTGCCGACGAGGAGATGGGCGAACTCATCCGCTTCGTGTCCTCGCACGAGGTGGGCCACACGCTGGGCCTGCAGCACAACTGGGGCTCGAGCTTTGCCGTGCCCGTGGACTCGCTGCGCTCGCCGCACTACACCAGCACGCACGGCACGGCGCCCTCCATCATGGACTACGCGCGCTTCAACTACGTCGCCCAGCCCGGCGACAACGTCACCAACTTCTTCCCCGCCATCGGGCCCTACGACAAGTGGGCCATCAAGTGGGGCTATTCGTGGCTGCCGGGCGTGGCCTCGTCGGAGGCCGAGCGGCCCATGCTGAACGCCTGGGTGAAAGAGCGCGCCGGCGACCCGCAGTACTTTTTCGGACGCCAGACGGGCCTCAAAATAGACCCGCGCAGCCAGAACGAGGACCTGGGCGACGACGCCGTGAAAGCCTCGCAGTACGGCGTGGCCAACCTCAAGCGCATCCTGCCGCGCCTGATCGAGTGGACCGACCGCGAGGGCGAGAACTACGACGACCTCGACGAACTCTACGGGCAGGTGGTGCAGCAGTGGGGCCGCTACATGGGCCACGTGGCGGCAAACGTGGGCGGCGTCTATGAGACGTACCGCACCTACGACCAGGACGGCATCGTGTACGAGCCTGTGCCGGCGGCCCGGCAGCAGGCGGCCCTCGCGTTTATCAACCAGGAGGTGTTCCAGACGCCCGACTGGATGCTCGACCCGCAGATTCTGCGCCGCATCGAGCACGCCGGCGCCCTCGACCGCATCCAGCGGGCGCAGGCGACGGTGCTGGGCCAGCTGCTCGACGCGCCCAAGATGGCCCGCCTCATCGAGGCCGAAGCCATTGACGAGAACACGTACACGGCGCCCCAGCTGCTGGCCGACGTGCGGCAGGGCGTGTGGTCGGAGTTGAAAAGCGGGCAGGCCATTGACGTGTACCGCCGCGCCCTCCAGCGCAGCTACCTCACGGCGATGAACAACCTGATGACGCAGCAGCCGCCCGCGATTCCGCCGCAGTTCCGGCAGTTTATCACGACCACGCCCGTCAACGTGGCGCAGTCGGACATCCAGGCGTTTGCGCGCGGCGAGCTCGAAACGCTGCGCGACCAGGTCAAGGCCGCGCAGAACCGCTCGCGCGACACGGCCACGCGCCTGCACCTGAAGGACATCGTCTTCCGCATTGACGAAATGCTCGACCCCAACGGGCGCCGGGCTTCGTAAAGACAGGAGGCGTTGCAGCGCAAAGCCCCTCCCCGCCGGCAGGCAGGGAGGGGCTTTTTCGTTCTGGGGCAAGCGCCGCGCGCCTGCCTCAGCGCTGCCGGGCGCCCTTTCGCCGCCGGTTGCCCCCGCCCGAACGGGCGCGGGGCGCCGCTGCGGGCTGCGGCACGCGCGCGGGGACGGGGCCGAAGTCGGGCACGCGGCCCTGCGGAATGGGCGCGCCCGTGTGCTTTTCGATGGCGCGCAGGTACGCCACCTCGTCGCTGGCGACAAACGTGAAGGCGTCGCCCGTGGTGCGGGCGCGGCCCGTGCGCCCGATGCGGTGGATGTAGTCCTCGGCCTGGCTGGGCGTGTCGAAGTTGACGACGTGCGAGATGCCGTCCACGTCGAGGCCGCGCGCGGCCACGTCGGTCGCCACGAGCACCTGCACGGCGCCGTCGCGGAAGGCCGTGAGGGCGCGCTGCCGCTGCCCCTGCGTGCGGTTGGAATGGATGGCCGCCGTGGCCACGCCGCGCTGCGTCAGCTTTTTGGCAATCCGGTCGGCGCGGTGCTTGGTGCGCGAAAAGACGAGCACGCTGCCCACCGACTCGGTTTCGAGCACGTGGAACAGCAGGTCCATCTTCTGCTCCTGCGCCACGAGGTACACCCGCTGCGCGACGGTTTCGGCGGCGCTGCGCCCGGCATCAACGGCCACGTGCACGGGCTTGCGCTGGATGCCGGCGGCCAACCCTTTCACCTCGGGCGCCATCGTGGCCGAGAACAGCAGCGTCTGCCGCGCCGCGGGCAAGAGGGCCACGATGCGCCGGATGTCGCGCACGAAGCCCATGTCGAGCATCCGGTCGGCCTCGTCGAGCACGAGCACCTCGACCGACGACAGATCGAGCGTGCCCTGCTGCAAGTGGTCGAGCAGGCGGCCCGGCGTGGCAATGACGATGTCCACGCCCTGGCGGAAGGCGGCGCGCTGCCCGTCCATCGAGACGCCGCCGTACACGGCGACGCTTTTGAGGCCCGTATGCTGCCCGTACGTGCGGACGCTTTCCTCGACCTGGTGGGCGAGTTCGCGCGTGGGCGTGACGACGAGGGCGCGCACCCTCCGGCCTTTTTTGACCGCAGGCGCCGCCGACAGCTTTGCCAGCAGGGGCAGCACGAACGCCGCCGTTTTGCCCGTGCCCGTCTGGGCGCAGCCCGTCAGGTCGTGGCCCGCAAGGGCCGGTGGGATGGCCGCCGCCTGGATGGGCGTGGGCGTGGTGTAGCCCGCGGCGAGAACGGCGCGGACGAGGGGCTCGGGCAGGCCGAGCGCGTGAAACGTGGTCATGGCAGAGGGGGTAGGCCGGGCCGCGCTAAGGCGCGCCGCCCCGCGGGGGACGCTTTTGCAAATCCTGACCCCGACTCTGCTGCGCAGCAAGGGCGCGCGCGGCAAAGCCCGGCGGTCTGGTCTCGAAAGGCGAAATGGGGAAAAATCCGCTTCCGAGACGCAGTGAGAACCGGGAACGGCGCGCACCCTGGCGGTGCGACAGGCACAACATAGGCAACCCGCGTGCCGCGCCCGTGCGCTGCCGTTGAAGATTGGCCGCCTTTTGCGCCCTCAGAGTCCGTCTCTGAAAGATTGTAACGCATTCTGTTTCCGTCAT
>CBDUCD010000210.1:0-5057 GCA_965365535.1 uncultured Rhodothermales bacterium
CGCGGGCGAAGACGCCTTCGTGGACGCCATCCTGTCCGGGCAGCCCGAGCCGCAGATGTATTTCGCCCGCATGAAGCGCGACAACCGCGACGGCGTGCCCCTGCTCAGCGGCCTGCCGCAGCCGCGCAAACTCACCGCCCACGAACTCGGCCAGCACGCGATGGACGGCCAGAGCCTCGTCGTGGACGCCCGCCTCGACCGGTCGGCGTTCATGGCCCGCCACCTGCCCGGCGCGCTTTACGCCCCCCTCAACAAAAGCTTCAACACGGTCGTGGGCTCGCTCGTGGTGGACGAGACCGCGCCCATCGTCCTCATCGTCGAAGAAGGGCAGGTCGAGGAAGCCGTGCGCGACCTCGTCCGCATCGGCTACGACCACGTCGTCGGCTTTGCCACGCCGGCCACGCTCCAGGCGTACTTCGAAAACGGCGGCGCCTTTGCAACCATCGAGGAGGTGGATTTCGACGCCGTCGAAAAAGCCCGCGCGCGCGGCGATGCGGCCGTCGTGGACGTGCGCTTTGCGAGTGAGTTCGAGGGGGGCCACGTGCCCGGCGCCGTCAACGCCTCGTACACCCGCCTGCCCGCCTACCTCGAAAGCCGCATTCCGGCGGGCAAGACGCTTTTCGTCCACTGCGCCTCGGGGGCGCGCTCGGCGGCGGCGAGTGCGTTTCTGGCCCGCCAGGGCTTTAGCGTGAAGTACGTCAACGGCGCCTTTGCCGACTACGCCGCCCGCCACGACGTGGCCCACGCCGAGGGCGTCGCGGCCTGACCTGGGGCGGGGCGGCTGGCCCCCGGCGCCATCGCCCCGCCGACTTTCTACCTGCACCACGATGCTTTACGCCCTTCTCGGCGCCGTCGCCATCGGGCTCGTGCTGGGCCTGCTGGGCTCGGGCGGCTCCATCCTCACCGTGCCCGTGCTCGTTTACCTCGCCGGCGAACCCGGCAAGGTGGCCATTGCCGAGAGCCTCGCCATCGTCGGCGCCATCGCAGCCGTGGGCGTGCTGCCGTACGCGCGGCAAAAGCTCGTGGACTGGCACAGCGTCCTCTACTTCGGCGTGCCGGGCATCGTGGGGGCGTACGGAGGCGCGACGCTGGCGCAGTGGGTGCCCGGCCCGGCGCAGCTTACCCTGTTTGCCGTCGTGATGCTGGCGGCGGCGGTGATGATGTTTCGCGGCAGGCGCGACGCCGCGGGCGAGGCGCCGCCCGCGCCCACGTGGCAGGTCGCGGCGATGGGGCTGGGCGTGGGGGTGATGACGGGCCTGGTGGGCGTCGGCGGCGGCTTTCTCATCGTGCCGGCGCTGTTCCTGCTTGTCCGGCTGCCGCTGCGGCGGGCCGTCGGCACGAGCCTGTCCATCATCGTGCTCAACAGCGCGGCGGGCTTCGTGAAGTACCAGGGCACGCTGGGCGGCGCCGGCATCCGGCTGGACTGGCGGCTGATCGGCCTTTT
Source organism: uncultured Rhodothermales bacterium (assembly GCA_965365535.1). GTDB lineage: Bacteria > Bacteroidota > Rhodothermia > Rhodothermales > BA12 > CBDUCD01. Next base: position 1,445 of record CBDUCD010000210.1, read on the forward strand.
TGCCGCCATCGGCATGGTGGGCTCGCTGGCGGGCAACGCGCTGGGCGGGCGCGTGCCCCAGGCCCAGCTCAAGCGCGGCTTTGCCGTTTTCCTCGTCCTGATGGGCGTTTTCATCCTGTTCAAAGAGGCTCCCCGGGCCTTTGGCGCGCCGGCAGCGGTTGCCGCCGCTTCCGCCCCGCCGGCGTCCGGCGCCCCGCTCCCCCCTCTATCACCCGCACCCATGTCCTTTTTCTCCCGCTTTTTCAGCCCGTCGGCGCCCGCCGCCGACAGCCGCCTCGCCCCCGGCGCCTTTGTCGCCAGCCGCGATCCGCAGGCGCCCGTGCTCGACGTGCGCACGGCTGCCGAGTTTGCCGGCGGCCACCTCAAAGGCGCCCTCAACGTGGACGTGAACGCGCCCGACTTTAAAGACCGGGTGGCGGCGCTGGCGAAAAAGGGCGTCCTGGCCGCCGACCGGCCCGTGTACGTGTACTGCCGCAGCGGCAACCGCTCGTCCGTGGCGACGGGGGTGCTGCGCCAGATGGGCTACGGGCAGGCCGTCAACGTGGGCGGCTTCGAGGCGCTGCGGGCCGCCGGCGCCGCCGTGGGCCGGTAGCGCCGCGCGGGCTCAGGCGGGCCCGGCGACTTTGAAGACGGGCTCGAACTCGCGCAGCGGCATGGCGCCGGGCGTGGCGTCGGGCTCGCGGGCCAGCTCGAGGTCGAAAGCCACGCGGTCGGCGCGGTAGTAGCGGCGCTGGTAGTACACCGCGCGGTCGCCCACCGTCAAACTCGTCCGCTCGACCAGCAGCAGGGGCGCATTTACGGGCACTTCGAGCGGCCCGGCCTCGTCGGGGCCGGCCAGCGCCGCCTCGATGCGGTAGCAGCCGCGCAGCACGGGAATGTCGTAGTGCTGTTCGAGCACGCGGAAAATGGTGTCGCGCGTCAGGTCGTGGCCTTCGAGCAGCTGGGCGTAGAACGGCGGCAGCCACGTCCGGTCGAGGGCGATGGGGGCGCCGTCGCCCAGGCGCAGGCGGTCGAGGCGCACGGTGGTCGCGTTTTCGGCCAGCCCGAGGGCCGTAGCGGCAGCGGGGGGCGCGGGCTCGGCGCCGTGGCGCAGCACCCGGCTCGAGGGCGCCAGCCCGGCGCGCTCCATGTCCTGGGCAAAGTCGGTGAGGCGGACGAGGCCCTGCGGCAGCCGCGCCGGCGCCACAAACGACCCCAGCCCCTGCCGCCGGTAGATGAGGCCGCCGTTTTCGAGCGTCGCCAGCGCCCGGCGCACCGTGATGCGGCTGACCCCGAACAGCGCGCCCAGCTCGTGCTCGCTGGGAAGCTGGTCGTGGGCCGCGTAGCGCCCCGACGCCACCTGGCCGCGCAGCCAGTCGGAAAGCTGCTCGTGCCGGGGCCGTCCGGGCTGGAGAGGCGGGATGTCGGGCATGGAAAAGCAGGACAGAGGCGGCCCAAAGGTAGGAAACGGCAGAGCCGATAATACTTGTAATTACGTGTTGACACAGGAGCGGGCTTTTCGTTATTTCCCGCAGAAGCGCTTTTCTCCGCTACGCCCATGCCTTTCCCCACGCCCCCTCCCCTCCCCGAAGCCGAAGCGGCGCCCTTTTCCAGGGCAGCGCTGCCCTCCGACAGGTTCGACGAGCTGCTGGCCCGCCTCGACCGCATGGAGGCGCGCATGGCCCGCCTCGAACCCCTGCTCGAAACGCTCGGGCAGGCGCCGGCGGCGGCGGCCCTCGCGGTGGACGTGGTGGACGATTACGCCGGGCGCCTCAGCGGGCGCGGCATTGACGTGGAGGCCCGCCTGGCGCGGCTGCTCGGCCTGGCCGAACGCCTCACCGACAGCAGCACGGCAGACGCCCTCGAAGCGGCGCTGGCCCTGGCGCAGCAGGCCCCTGCTTTTGCCGCCATGCTTACCGACATCGTGGACGAGCAGGCGCGGCGCTTGCAGGAGGAAGGCATAGACGTGGAGGCCGGCTTTGCCAATGGCGCGCGGGCGGCGCTGCGCTTTGGCGCCCTGATCGGGCCGCGCGAAATCGGCGCGCTCCAGACGCTGCTGGCCTCCGAGGCGCTCCACCCCGACGCCGTGGCCGTGGTGTCCGCCGCGGCCCAGGCGCTGGTCGAGTGCCGGGGCCGGGCGCGCGGGCGCGTGGGGCCGCTGGGCCTGGTAAAGGCGCTGCGCGAGCCCGACGTGCAGCGCGCCCTCGACTTCGCCGTTGGCGTGGCGCGGCGCTTCGGGGCGGCCATCGAAAGCGGCCCGCCCTCCGCCGCCGTCGTCCGCGACCAGGCCAGCCTCGTCGGCCCGCGCGCCCGCTGAGGCGATCTTCTCCACCTCGAATCCATCCCGATCATGGAAATCACGCTCCAGCCCCGTCATTTCGAAGTCCTCATCGTGGGCGGCGGCGCCGCCGGCATCACCGTCGCCGCGCAGCTTTTGCAGGCCGAAAACCCGCCCGGGGTGGCCGTGCTCGACCCATCCCACAAGCACTACTACCAGCCTCTGTGGACGCTCGTGGGCGGCGGCGTGGTGGCGAAAGAGGAAAGCGAGCGCGACGAGGCCAGCGTCATCCCCTACGGCGCCACGTGGATTCAGGACGCCGCGGCCACCTTCGACCCCCACCACAACGCCGTCACGACGGCGCGGGGCGAGACGCTGACGTACGACTACCTCGTCGTCTGCCCCGGCATCCAGGTGGACTGGAGCAAGATTCCCGGCCTGGCGGAGAGCCTGGGGCGCAACGGCGTCTGCTCGAACTACGCCTACGACCACTGCGACTACACGTGGGAAACCGTGCAGCGCGTGGCCGCGCAGCCCGGCCCCGTGCGGGCGCTGTTCACGCAGCCCGTGGGCGCCATCAAGTGCGGGGGGGCGCCGCAGAAAATCATGTACCTCACCGCCGACCACCTGCGCCGCGCGGGCAAGCTGGGGGCGGCGGAGGTGGCGTTTTTCACGCCCGGCAGCGTCATTTTTGGCGTGGCCAAGTTTGCCCGCACCCTCAACGAGGTGATACGCCGCTACGGCATCGCCACGCATTTCGGGCACGAACTCGTCGAGGTGCGCGGTGAGGCGCGCGAGGCCGTTTTCCGCGTCGCGGGGGGCGACGGGCAGCCTGCCACGCGCGTCGAGCGCTTCGACATGCTGCACGTGACGCCGCCGCAGAGCGCGCCCGACGTGCTGGCGCGCAGCCCCCTTGCCGGCGCCGCCGGGTGGACGGACGTGGACAAGCACACGCTCCAGCACGTCCGCTTCTCCAACGTGTTCGGGCTGGGCGACGCCGCCTCGACGCCCAACGCCAAGACGGGCGCCGCCATCCGCGCCCAGGCCCCCGTGGTGGTGGAAAACCTGCTGGCGCTGCGCGCCGGGCGGGCGCTGCGCCCCGGCTACGACGGCTACGCCTCGTGCCCGCTCGTGACGGGCTACGGCAAGCTCGTCCTGGCCGAGTTCGACTACGACAACAACCCGGCGCCCAGCTTTTCCTTCGACACGTCGCAGGAGCGGTATTCGATGTGGCTGCTCAAAAAAGACCTGCTGCCCAACCTCTACTGGCACGGGATGCTGCAAGGCCGCGCCTGAGAGACGGTCTATGAAGGCCCCTCACCCTGACCCTCTCCCGGGGGGAGAGGGAACATACAG
>CBDUCD010000211.1:0-5026 GCA_965365535.1 uncultured Rhodothermales bacterium
AAACCCTGTCCGCGCAAGACGTAGGCGCTGCTCGACGCGAGCGCAAACCGGATTCCGGTCCGGGCGATGGGCACTGTTGCCCATCATGGCTAAGCCGCCTCGCCGAAGCGAGCGCCCAGCGCGGCGCACAGCGTTTCGAGCGCCTGCTGATCGACGGCGTCGAAGGCGTCGGGGTCGTTCGAGTCCACGTCGAGCACGGCCAGCACGTCGCCCGCAGGCGTCAGCACGGGCACGACGATCTCGGAGCGCGTGGTGGACGAGCAGGCGATGTGGCCGGGAAAGGCGTCCACGTCGGGCACGAGTTGCGTCTGGCGGGTGCGGGCGGCGGCGCCGCAGACGCCCCGGCCAAAGGGGATGCGCAGGCAGCCGTGCCCGCCCTGGTACGGCCCCACGGTCAGCATGTCGGGGCCGGTGCGGCGGTAAAAGCCCGTCCAGTGGAAGTGCGCGAAGGCGTGGTGGAGTTCGCAGGCGACGGTCGCCATCGCGGCCACCCAGTCCGTCTCGCCGTCGAGAATCGCGTCGAGGCGCGCCCGCACGTCGGCGTACCGGTCGGTGCCTGTTGCGGCGGCAGGGGTTTCCGTCACGGCGTCACCTCCACGCCTTTCCAGAACGCCACGCGGCCTTTGATAGCGGCGGCGGCGGGCTTGGGGTCGGGGTAGTACCAGGCCGCGCCCGGGTTGCGCGCGCCGTCCACGACGAGGTCGTAGTAGTGCGCCTCGCCTTTCCAGGGGCACGTCGTCCGGTAGGGCGAGGGCACGGCGACGCCTTCGCGCAGCGCGCCGGCGGGGAAGTAGTGGTTGCCCTCGACGACGACCGTGTCGTCGCTTTCGGCCAGGACGGTGCCGTTCCAGCAGGCTTTCATGGCGGAGGAGAAAGGGGTGAGATGCAGCGCTCGAGCATCAGCAGCACGAGCGCGCCGCGTACGAGCCACGCGCCGGTGCGGATCCAGTTGGTGGCCACGAGGCGGGCGTGCGCGGAGGCGTCGAAGCCGGCGGCAAGGGTGTTGTGGAGGGGCACCTGCACAAACGCCGTCGAAAGCCAGATCGCGGCCACGAGCGCCAGCCCCAGCCAGACGATCCACGCCGGCACGCCCGGCGGGCGGCGCACCACGAGCGCCAGGGCCGTCACGAGTTCCGCTGCCATGAGGGGCAGCACGACAAACGTGATGCGGCGGGCGTGCTCGGCCTCGTAGGCCCGGAACCCGGCGGCGCCGACGCCCCGGAACAGGGGGTAGTGCACCACCTGAACCGTCAGGATCAGCCCCACCAGGGCCAGCGTGGCGGCGGCGTGCGCCAGCAGCACCGCCCTCACGCCCGCGCCGCGCAGATGGCCTCGGCAGCGCGTCGCCCCGTCGCCATCGCGCCGTTGAGGGAGGCCGTCGCCAGGTGGTCGCCGCAGCGGAACAGGCCGTCGGCCAGCTTCACGGGCGCCGGGGGCGATTCGACAAAGGGCGGCGCCTGGTCGGGCAGGCCGTAGAGGATGCGGTACGTGCGCAGGTGGCGCCAGTGCTGCACGCCCGGCCCGAACCAACCGGCCAGCTGCACGCGCGCGGCGGCCTCGATGGCCGCGTCCGTGTCGAGCGGGTTGCCCAGCACCACTGCCGACACCAGCGCCTGCCCTTCGGGCGCGTAGCCCGGCGCCACGTTTGAAACGACCGTCAGGTTGTTGACGGGGCCTTTGCCGTCGCCGTCGAGCACGAGCAGGGGCTCGGCGAAAGGCGCCGTGGGCGCGGCGAAGTAGAGGCACACCTCGCCTACCGAAAGGGTGTGCTCGGCGCCCGTGGGCCAGAGCGCTGCCGCCTCGGGCGCTTCGGTCGCCAGCACGACGGCAGAGGCGGCGACCTGGCGCCCGCCCTCGAGCACGATGCCGTCGGGGCGCACCTGCCGCACCTCGGCGTCGAGGGTGACGGTGCCGTCGGGCAATCCCGCCGCGAGCTGCTCGGGGATGGCCGCCATGCCGCGCGCGGGCAAAACGGTCTCGCCCTCGGCAAACATCTTCATCACGAACTCGAACGTGCGCGACGACGCCCGCAGCGCGGGGTCGAGGGTGATGCCGCCGAAAAAGGGCCGGAAAAACGTCTCGACGATGCTGTCCGAAAAGCCCCACCGGCTGCCCAGCACCTCGCGCGTGGTCATCTCGGGGCGGGCGAAAAGCGCGTCGAGGCTGTCGGCTTTCAAACGACCCACGAGGCGGGCCACGCGCAGCTTGTCGGGCAGCGTGCCAACGGGCGAAAACGCCGCCGGCAGCGCCGACAGCGGGTGCTGGCGCGGATCGCCGACGAGGTGGAACTGGCCGCCAAGCCGGACGCGGGCGCCCCGGTAAAACGGCTTCAGGTCGAGGGCGTCGTAGTCGAGCAGGGCGCGGGCCTCGGGGTAGGCCGTCAGAAACACCTGGAAGCCCCGGTCGAGCCGGAAGCCCTCGACGGTGTCGGTGGCGACGCGCCCGCCCACGCGGTCGGCTTTCTCGAACACGCGCGCGGGCACGCCGGCGCGGTGGAGGTAGCGGGCGCACGTGAGCCCGGCAATGCCGCCGCCGACGATGGCGACGGGAAGGGGTTGGGTGGGCACGGGCGGCAAAAGGTCAGGGGGCGGGGGGGAGGGTTTCCTTGCCAAGCAGGTGGCGCAGCGCCCCGCCCAGCTCGGGAAAGCGGAACTGGTAGCCCGTCTTTTCGAGCACCGTCGGCACCGCGCGGGTGCTCTGGAGGATGATTTCGTCGGCGGCCTCGCCCGCGACGAGTTGCAGCAGGGACGCGGGCACGCTGAAAAACGTCGGGCGCCGCAGCACCTCGCCCAGCGTGTCCACAAACGTCGCCATCGTCACGGGCTGGGGCGCCGCCAGGTTGACGGGGCCGCTGATGCTTTCGGTGACAAGCGTGTGGAGGTAGCCGCCCAGCGCGTCGTCGAGGGCGATCCACGGAAACCACTGCTCGCCGCTGCCCACGCCGCCGCCGAGCCCCATCTTGAAAACGGGCAGCATCAGTTCGAGCGGGCCGCCGCGGGGCGTCAGGACGGGCGCCGTGCGCAGGTGCGCCACGCGGATGCCGGCGTCCTCGGCGGGGGCCGTGGCGGCTTCCCACTGCCGGCACACGAGGCTCAGAAAGCCGCTTTCGGAAGGCGGCGTCGCCTCGGTCACGACGCCCTCGCCCCGGTCGCCGTAGATGCCGGTGCCGGAGGCCGAGGCCAGCACGCGGGGCTTGCGTTCGAGGCGGGCGAGGGTGCGCGCCAGCAGCTCGGTGCCGCGCGTGCGCGAGGCCAGGATGCGCTCCTTTTTGTCGTCCGTCCAGCGCAGCGCGAACACGTTTTCGCCCGCGAGGTGGACGACGGCGTCGAGCCCTTCGAGCTTGTCGGCCTCGATCTCGCCCGTGCGCGGATTCCACAGCACGGTGTCGGCGTCGTCCTTGCCGCGCTGGCGCGAGATGGGCACGACGGTGTGGCCGCCCGTCGTGAGAAAGTGGGTGAGGGCGGTGCCGATGAGGCCGGACGCGCCGGTGATGGCGATGCGCATGGGGCGGGAGGAATAGCGCCCGTGGGCGCGGAGGTCGTCGGCGGTGGTGCGGTGCCGGTAGGCAAACTGGGCCTGGAGTTGGTGCTGCACGAACCGCCCGGCCACGCGGTTTCCCAGCGCGCCCAGGGGCAGCCGGTACGTGATGCGGTCGGTGAGGCGGCTGGCGCCCGCGCCCTCGGGCTGCATCTGGTGGACGTGGTGCCACGCGGCAAACGGCCCGCGCTCCTGCGTGTCGGCAAACTGCCGGCCTCGTTCGTAATCCTCGTGCCGCGCGCGCCAGCGCACGCCGGGCGCGAGGCGAATCAGGGCGCGGTCGCCGTCCTGGATGCCTTCCGAATAGACGAGCCGCACGCCCAGCCACGGCGGCGCCAGCCGCTCAAAGGCGCCGGGCCGCTCGTGCCACGCGAACAGCGCGTCCGCCGGGGCGGGCATGGGGGAGGAAAAGACGAGGTGCGGCACTATTCGCCTCCCAGCGCGGCGCCGGTGTCGCGCCAGCGGAACTCGTCGAAAAGCACGTCCAGCCGCGGGCCGAAGCCGTCGCCCGCCTCGGCGGCGTGCCGGGTGACGACGAAAAAGGTGCTGCCGCCGTGCTCGCCGATGCACCAGAGGCCCGTGTCGCCGCCCTCCGCCGCTGCCACCGTCCCGCCTTCCACGGCCCACAGGCAGGGCGACGGCGCGGTTTGCGGCACAAGTCCCTCGCGCGCCAGCAGGCCCCCGTCGCCCACGAGGGCGTCGCGCAGGCTGTCGGCAGTGGCGGCGTGGGGAAAGGCAAACCAGACGTACGTGTCCGGCCCGAAGCGCTCGCGGCTGCCCCGGAACCACACCTCGGTGCCCGTGGAAAGCTGCTCGGCCGTCGCGCTGAAGGTGTGCTGGGGCGCAAACGTCGTGAAAGGCGCGGCGGGCAGATCCACCTTTTCCAGCGTCACGGGTTCTTCGAGGCCCTCGACGCGCAGCACGCCGGGCTTGGTCTCGGCAGCGGCGGGCGGGGGCGGCGGGGCAGGCGTTTCGTCGCGCTTGCGGCAGCCGGCCAGCAGCACGAGGGCGGCGAAAAAGAGGCTGAAACGGCGCATGGTCAAGGGCGGGCGGCAGGAGGCTCGAAAAGGCGCGACTTCTCGAACGCCTTTGCCTCATCAATGAAAAGCTGGAGGTGCGGAAACGGAATCTCGATGCCCGCCGCGTCGAGGGCTTTTTTGGCCTTTTCGACGTACTCGAAGCGCACGGGCACCTCGTGGCTCGGGTCTTTGAGAAACACGCGCAGCTCCATGTCCACGCTCGAATCGCCCAGCGCCGTCACGACCACCTTGGGCGGATACGCCTCGTCGAAGCGGCTGTCGCCCTCCGTCGTGGCGAGCACGGCGCGGCGGGCCTCGTCAATGGATTCTTTGTAGGCGATGCCAAAGGGCACCTGCACGCGCGTCAGGCCCAGCATGGCGTGGTTGATAAGTTTCTGGTTGATCATCTGCACGTTGGGCATCACCATGACGGTGTTGTTGAGCGTGCGCAGCCGCGTCGAGCGCAGCGA
>CBDUCD010000212.1:0-5014 GCA_965365535.1 uncultured Rhodothermales bacterium
CTTCCGGGTACGGTGCGTTTTTCGGTTCTGGAGATTTGAGGTTGGTCATTCGTCACTGGTCACAGGTCATTCGCCACTCGGCACCCGGCACTTCCCTCACCCGCCACTCGACACTCTCCTATGTCTATCGTCCTTGCTTTCAGCGGCGGCCTCGACACGTCGTTCTGCGTGCCATATCTGGCCGAGACGTACGGCGAGCCTGTCTTTACCGTGACGGTGAACACGGGCGGCTTCAGCGCGGCCCAGCTGGGCGAGGTCGCCGAGCGCTCGCGCAGCCTGGGCGCCGCCGACCACCGCACCATTGACGCCCGCGCCGACCTGTTCCGCGACCACCTGAGCTACCTCATCAAGGGCAACGTGCTGCGCGGCGGCGTGTACCCGCTGTGCGTGGGGCCCGAGCGCGTGACGCAGGCCCGCCACGTGGTCGAGGCGGCGCGGCGGCTGCACGCCCGCGCCATTGCCCACGGCTCGACAGGCGCCGGCAACGACCAGGTGCGCTTCGACGTGGCCGTGCGCATCCTCGCCGACGACCTCAAGCTCGGCGTGATCGCGCCCATCCGCGAACTGAACCTCTCGCGCGACGCGTCGGCGGATTTCCTCGAAGCGCGCGGCCACGCCGTCAACCGCGAAAAGGCCGCCTACTCCATCAACCGGGGGCTGTGGGGCACCACCATTGGCGGGCGCGAGACGCACACCACGGACGGCGTGCTGCCCGACGAGGCGTACCCGGACACGACGCCCCCCACCCAGGCGCCCGACGCGCCCGACCGGTTTACCCTCAGCTTCGAGAAAGGCGTCCCCACCCGGCTCGACGGCCAGGCGCTCGACCCCGTCGCCCTCGTCGAAACCCTCACGGCGCGCGGCAACAAGCACGGCGTGGGGCGGGGCGTCCACGTGGGCGACACCATTCTGGGCATCAAGGGGCGCGTGGGCTTCGAGGCCGCCGCCGCCGCCGTCCTCATCCCCGCCCACCGCGAGCTGGAGAAAATCGTCCTCACGCGCTGGCAGCGGTACCAGAAAGACCACCTGGCGGATTTCTACGGGATGCTGCTGCACGAGGGCCAGTACTTCGACCCCGTCATGCGCGACATCGAGGCCCTGCTCGACCGGTCGCAGGAAACCGTGACGGGCGAGGTGGACGTGGAGCTGTTCAAGGGAGGGGTGCGCGTGCTGGGCTGCCGCAGCCCGTTTTCGATGTTCAACGCGGGCGTGGCCTCGTACGGCGAGGAAAACCGCCTGTGGGATGGCCGCGACGCGCAGGGCTTTACGCAGATCGTGGGCCTGCAAGCCTACCTCGCCAGCCGGGCGCGGCGGGCAGCAGACCCCGCTATTTGAGCTGAGTTGGGGGCGCTCGCCTGCGGCTCCCCGCGTAGCAGACCAGGCTGCCGATGGTTGGATGGCCGTTTTTTGACCAACGCACCCATCCGACAACCCAACCAACCCAACCAATACCCTCAGCATGGAAACGACACTTCTCACTGCGGATCGCATCGCGTCCAGCGCCGGGCCGTGCGGGCTGGGGCCGCAGGTGCGGCTGTCGTCGTACATCGTGGCGGCGGAAGGGTACTGCGTGGCCGTGCGCGCCCTCGACCAGAAGGACACCTACAACCAGCTCGAAACCGCCGACGGCGCCTTCCACACCATCCACCGGGGCGACGTGATCGTGGGGGCGCTGGGCGAGCGGCAGGCCCTGAAAGGCTACAGCGGTCGCGTGCCGCGCCACGTGGCCGTCGGCGACGTGCTCAACATCCTCAACATGGGCGGCATCGTGGGCGCGTGCACCAGCGACCACCCCGACCTGGGGCCGGCGCTGCGCGTCGAGGTGCTGGGCGCCGTCGTCGTCGAGCGCGGCGGGCAGGCGTGCCACGCCCGCATCCAGGACGGCGCCATCGAGCCCGTGTACGCGCTGCTGCACTCGGCGCCCCTCATCATGGTCAGCGGCACGAGCATGAACACGGGCAAGACCTACGCCTGCGCCCAGCTTATCCAGGGCCTCACCCAGCGCGGGATGCGCGTGGCGGCGGCCAAGCTGACGGGCGCCTCGCTCATGCGCGACGTGCGCTCGATGAAAGACAACGGCGCCATCGCCTGCGCCACGTTTACCGAGGCGGGCGTCGTGTCTTCGACGGGCAAGGAGATGGAGCCGCTCGCCAAGGGCCTCGTCGCCCACCTCAACGAAGCCCACCCGGACTGCATCGTGCTCGAACTCGGCGACGGCTTTATCGGCTACTACGGCGTGGACGGGCTGCTTTTGGACAAGGAGCTCCAGCGTTTCACCCGCGCGCACGTCGTGGCGGCCACCGACCTGGCCGGCGCGTGGGCGGCAGACCGCACCTTCCGCGACCGCTACCGCACCACGATTACCGCCATCACCGGCCCCGTGACGGACAACCTCGTGGGCAAGCAGTACATCCAGAACGCCCTCGGCATCGCCGCCTTCAACGCCCGCTCCGACGCCGCCGACCTCGTCGCTGCCGTCGAGCAGGCCGTGCGCGTGCCGCTCAAGCCCGTCGGGGTGGTGGGGCTGCGCGGGGGCGGGGCGATGGGCGAAGGGCTGGGGTAAAGGGGAAGTGGTTGGTCTGCCCGGCCCGTGCCTCAACAAACCAACCAACCATCAAACCAACCATCCACAAACCACTGCACATGGCTCCCTCTCCCATCCCCCTACCCCCCCACACGCTCCGCGTGGCGATTCTGCACGGGGCGGGGTATGGCGGCGGTGAACTCGCGCGGCTGCTGCTCGGGCACCCCGCCGCCGAACTCGTGGCCGTCACGAGCCGCACGTTTGCGGGGCAGCCCCTCGCGGCGGCGCACCCACCGCTGGCCGGCACCACCCCGCTGGCGTTCCTGGACGACGACGCGCTCGACGTGGATGGCCTCGACGCCGTCTTTATCGCCGCCGAGCACGGGCAGGCCGCCCGCGCCGTGCAGCGCCTGGACGAAAAGGGCTACGACGGGCTGATCGTGGACCTGAGCGCCGACTTCCGCTTTCAGGACGCCTCCATTTACCCGCGCCTGTTCGGCTTCGAGCACCCCATCCCCGAGCGGCTGCCCCACTTCGCGTATTCGATCCCCGAGATCCACGACCTGCCTGCCGGCACCCGCTGCATTGCCAACCCGGGCTGCTTTGCGACGGGTCTGACGCTGGCGCTGTGGCCCCTCGCGCAGCACCTCGACGGTTTCGAGGCCCACGTGACGGCCCTCACGGGCGCGTCGGGATCGGGCGCCCGACCGTCGAGCACGACGCACTTCCCCACGCGCAGCGGCAGCGTGCGGGCCTACAAGGTGCTGCGCCACCAGCACCTGCCCGAAGTGCAAAACACGCTGGGCGCGGGCGCCCGCGTGCATTTCGCGCCTGCCAGCGGCCCGTGGGTGCGCGGCATCTGGGGCACGGCGCACGCGAACCTGCCCGCCGGCACCAGCGCCGACGACGTGCGGGCGTGGTTTGAAGGGGCGTACCCGCCGGGCGGCGCCGTGCGGCTGTGGCCCGGCCTGCCCGAACTGCGTTTCAGCACCCTGACGCCCTTTTGCGACCTGGGCTTCGAACTCGTGGACGGCCACCTCGTCGTGGGCTTCGGGCTGGACAACCTGCTCAAAGGCGCCGCCAGCCAGGCGGTTCAGAACCTCAACCGGCTCGCCGGCCTGCCTTCGATGACGGGACTGGTGCCTGTTCAGTCACTGGTCACTGGTCATTAGAGGTTGGTGTTTCACGCGCCAGAACTCGTTCACTTTGCCAGCATCATTATCGTCATTGACCATCTGAGGTTGGTGTTTCACCTCCACGAACCAGTAACCAGTGACCAATATCCAATGACCAATATCTGATGACCACAGAGGAAACGATCCAGACGGAAGACGCCTTCCAGATTCCGACGTACGCCAAGCTGCCCATCGCCCTCGTGCGCGGCGAGGGCATCTTCGTGTGGGATGCCGACGGGCGGCGCTACTACGACTTCTACGGCGGCCACTGCGTGACGGGGCTCGGGCACTGCCCGCCGCGCGTCGTCGAGGCCATCCGGGAGCAGGCGGGCCGGCTGCTGTTCTACTCCAACGTCGTGTACAGTCCGGTGCGGGCGCGGGCGGCAGCAGTGCTGGCACGCCTCGCGCCCGAGGGGCTGGGCCACGTCTTTTTCTGCAACAGCGGGACGGAGGCAAACGAGACGGCCCTCAAGCTGGCGCGCACGTGGACGAAAAAGCCGCACGTCGTGGCCATGGAGGCCGGTTTCCACGGACGCACCGCCGGCAGCCTCGCCGCCACGCACAGCCTCCACTACCGCGCCCCCTACCTCGACCGGCTCGCCGACGTGACGTTCGTGCCTTTCGGCGATGCCGACGCCCTCGCCGCCGTGCTGGCCGGGCGCCGCGACGTGGGCACCGTCATCCTCGAACCCATCCAGAGCATGGCGGGCGTCACGACGGCGCCGGACGCCTACTTCCAGCAGCTACGCCGCCTGTGCGACGAACAGGGCGTGGCGCTCGTGTTCGACGAGGTGCAGACGGGCGTGGGCCGCACGGGGCGCTTTTCGATTTCGGAGCACCTGGGCGTCACGCCCGACCTCGTCACGCTGGCCAAAAGCCTCGGCTCCGGCATCCCCGTCGGCGCCGTGCTGGCGCGCGATGCCATTGCCGCGCACGTCCGGTCGGGCGACCAGGGCACGACCTTTGGCGGCGGCATGGTGGCGATGGCGGCCGTCGCGGCCACGCTCGACACGCTCGTGGACGAAGGGCTGATGGCCCGCGCCGAGCACATCTTCCGCCGCATTGCCGACGGCGTCGCCGCCGACGTGCGCGAGGTGCGCGGGCGCGGCTGCCTCGTCGGGCTGGACGTGGGGCGGCCCGCCGCACCCATCGTGGCGGCGCTGCGGGCGCGCGGCTTTCTCACCGGCACCTCGTCCGACCCGCACACCCTCCGCCTCATGCCGCCCCTCAACACGCCCGACAGCGCCCTCGACGCCTTTATCGAAGCCTTCCACGCCGTGATGGCGGCGCAGGCGGTGGAGGTTTGAGGTTGGCG
>CBDUCD010000213.1:0-5004 GCA_965365535.1 uncultured Rhodothermales bacterium
CCACGCCCGAAATTCGTCGCCTGGGGCGGCACCTTCGGGCGTGCTCGTCCGTTGCGGCGGGCACACCACCGCGCCCTCATGCAACCGCTCGTCGAAGCCCCTCCTGCCCTGTCGCCCTCGGCCCGCGCCTTCAAAATCGTGCTGTGGGTATTTGTGGGCACCATCGCCTTCAGCGTGCTCGGGACGCTGCTGCTGCGCCTGTTTCCCGCCGCGCTGAAGCTTTTCGGCCCCTACTACCCCACCCTCGTCAAGGCGCCGACGTGGACGTACATGGCCCTCTTGCCCATCCTGCCGCTGCTGGCGTACTGGCGCACGCACCGGGGCGCCCTGCTGGCCTTTTTCGCCGTCTGGGGATGCCTCGTCGGCGGCATGAGCGAACTCGTCGGCACCTCGACGGGGATGCCCTTCGGGCCGTACGCGTACACGACGTGGCTGGGGCCTAAAATCCTCGACCACGTCCCGTATCTCATCCCGCCGTCGTGGTTTGCGATGTCCCTCCTCTCGCTCGACCTCGCCAGCCGGCTGACGGCGCGCCGCTACGAGCGCATTTTCGTGACGGCGGTGTTCATGGTGCTGTGGGACGTGTCGCTCGACCCGGCGATGAGCCGCGCCTTTCCGTTCTGGACGTACCCCGACGGCGGCTTCTTTTTCGGGATGCCCGCGCAGAACTGGGTGGGCTGGTTCGTCGTGTCGGCAGCCATTGCGTGGGGCTACGAGGTGCTGGGCGGCGGGCTGCGCGCCACGAGCCGGTGGGCGCCCGTGCTGTGGGGCCTGAACTGCCTGTTTCCCCTTCTCATCTGCCTGCTCTACGACCTGGGCACGGCCCTCCTCTTCGGCGCCCTCGCCCTGGCCCTTCCCCTGCTCGCCCTGGCCGCGCGCGGCCAGTTGTGGACGCCGGACACACGCCTGCGCGACGCATGAGCGGCGACCGCGACGTATGGCGCGACTTCCGGCACCACTCGCGCACCTTCTCGCTGGCCGCGCGCCTGCTGCCCCGCGCGGTGCAACTGCCCGTGGCGACGCTCTACCTGCTGTGCCGCCGCGTGGACACCCTCGCCGACGAGCGCGTTCTCGAAGTGGGCGCCGCCCGCGCCCTCGACGAACTCGACCGGCTCGAAGCCGCGCTGCGGCGCCTGCTGGGCGGGCGCCCCGACGCCGACGCGTTCTGGCAGCGGCTGGGCGCCGTGCACCAGGCGTACCCGCTCCACGCCCCCGCTCTGTTCGACCTCATCGAAGGCGCGCGCTGGGACCTGACGGGCCGGCGCGTCGAGACGGAGGCCGACCTGCTCCATTACAGCGACCTCGTCGGCGGCTGCGTGGGGGCGATGATGCTGCCTTTTCTCGTGTCCGATGGCGAGGCTGCCCGCGCCCTCGAAGCGCCCGCGCGCGACCTGGGCATCGCCATGCAGATCACCAACATCCTGCGCGACGTGGGCGAGGACAGGCGCGTGCTGGGCCGCTGCTACCTGCCCGCCGACGCCCTTGCCGCGCGCGGCCTCGCGGCCTCGGCCCTCGCGCCCGGCCCCGCGTACGCCGCCCTGCTGGAATCCCTCATGGAGCTGGCCGAGGCGCGCTACCGGCGCGGCCTCGACGCCGTCGCGGCGCTGCCGCCGGGGGCGCGGCGCGGCATCGCGGCGGCGGCGCGCATGTACCGCGAAATCCACAACGAAGTCCGCGCCGCCGGCTACGACAACCTCACGCGGCGCGCCGTCGTGCCCTTCGGGCGCAAGCTGCGCCTGGTCGCGCGCGACGACTACCACGCCCGCAAGCAGCGCCTGCTGGCGCGTGCCTTTCAGCCCGCCCTCGCCTCGTGATACGCCGCGCCGTGCACGCCCTGATGCGCCGCGACCTGCGCGCCGCCTTTGCCCGCGTGGACTGGGTGGGGCCTGTCCCCGCCCTCCCCCCCGATGCGTCCGTGGTGCTTTATGCCAACCACCACAACTTCTACGACGGCCACCTGCTCTGGCTCGCCGTCGAGGGCCTGCTGGGGCGCCACACGCTGACGTGGATGGAGGACTGGCAGCGGTTCCCCTTTTTCGCCGCCGCGGGCGCCCTGCCCTTTCCCGCCGGCGACGCCCGCGCCCGCGCCGCCACCGTCCGCCGCACCGCCCGCCGCTTTGGCGAGGCGCCGCGCTGGGGGCTCGTCTATTTCCCCGAGGGCGTGCTGCACCCGCCCGAGGAGGGTTTGCTGCCTTTCGACGAAGCTTTGCTGAAACGGCTGGACGCTTTGCTGCCCCGCAAGGTGTGGCTGCCCACGGCGCTGTACGTTACGTGGGACGGCGAGGCGCGGCCCGTCGCGCGGATCGCCGCCGGAATGCCCCACCAGCACGTTGATGGCGGCGAAAGGCAACGGTTGGCGGCGCTCTGGCACGAACTGTGCACGCCCGCCGGGCCGTCCCGCCCCCTGCTCGAAGGGCGGGCGAGTCCCAGCCGGCGCTGGGACTTCCGCTTTGCCGCCCCCTTTTTCCGCCGCTACCTGTGACCGCCTTTCTCGTCTCGCTCGCCCTTTTCGCCTCCCTGCCCGACACCACGCAGACGCTTTACGCCGCCAAAGACATCGCGGCGCTCCAGCACGTCTGCGCCGCCCCCGCGGGCCAGGAGGCCGACTTTCTGTGCCGCTACCGCCTCTACCCCCTCACCGAAGACGCGCGCTACCTCGCCGACCTGCCCGCCGACGTCGAAGGCGGCAGCCCGCGCACCCTGGCCCTGCTGTCGGGGCTGTGGGGCTACAAAACGGCCCGCGCCCCCCTCCACCTCGTGCCCCGCTACGGGATGCGCGCCGAGCGCCTGCTGAAGCGCGCCCGCCACGCGGCGCCCGAAGACCCGTTCGTCCTGCTCATCGAAGGGCAGTCGCTCCTGTTCAAGCCCGCCCTCGCCGGCGGCGACCGCAGCGCCGCCCTCGCCCGCTTCCGGCTGCTGCGCCGCGTGGCCGCCCGCAACCCGCGCGGCGGCGTCTCGCCCCTCGAAGCCGACCTGTGGACGTGGTACACCCTCGACAAGCTGGGCGACGCGTCGGCGCCGCCGATGCGCGCGCTGCTGCTGGCGCAAAACCCGCCGCGCCTCTACCGCGAGTTCCTCCTCTCGCCGCCCTGACGGCGCCTCCGCTGCCCCTCACCCTGCCCCGCTGCCCTCCCCCTTGATTCTGCCTATCCTGCTCGTCGCCGCCGTCCACGGCTATTTCTGGATCGTTTTTGCCTGCAACGCCCGCTACCTCAGAGGCACGTCGGCCCGCGTCCAGCCCGAGAAGTTGCCGCGCCTGGCGGTTTTCGTGCCCGCCCGCAACGAGGAGGAAAACCTGGGGCGGCTCGTGCCGTCGCTGTTCGTGCAGCGCTACCCCGACGTGCAGTTCGTCATCTACGACGACGGCTCGACGGACGGCACGACGGCCGTGCTCAACGTGTTCTCGACCGATGCGCGGCTGCGCGTGCTGCGCGGCGCGGGGCCGCCGCCGGGCTGGGTGGGCAAAGTCCACGCCCTCTACCAGGCCACCCGCGACGCCGACGCCGACGTGTTCCTCTTTCTCGACGCCGACGCCGAGCTGCGCCACCCCGACGCGCTGCGCGACCTGGTGCGCACCTTTCTGGCCCTGCCGCCGGACAGCGTGCTCACGGGCCTGACGGACCTCCGCAAAAGCGGCGGCAAGCTGCTCGTGAGCCTCGTCCCGCACGTGATCCTGACGGGCCTGCCGTGGTTTCTGGCGCCGCGCTACGGGCGCCGCACCCTCGGCGCCCTCAACGGCCAGTGCTGGATGATGGGCGCCCCCCTCTACTACCAGCACGAACCCCACGAGGCCGTGCGCGACAAGGTGCTCGAAGACGTCGAGATCGGGCGCTACCTGCGCGGGCGCGGCGTGGTGAGCTATCTCGTGGACGTGCAGCGCGACGTGGCCGTCCACATGTACCGGGGCTTTGGCGAGGCGTGGCGCGGCTTCCGCAAAAACGCCTACCTCATGCTGGGCGGCACGCCCCTTTCGTTTGCCCTGCTCTGGCCGCTTTACGTGCTCGTGACCGTGGCGGCGCCTTTTCTGTGGCCGCCGTTTCTGCTGAGCCTCTACGGCCTCAAGGCCGCGACCGACCGCGTGGCGCGCTTTCCCTTCTGGGTGACGCTGCTGGCGCCGCTTTCGTTTGCCCTCGGCGCCGCCATGCAGGTGGATTCGGCTGTTGCCCACCTCACGCGCCGCGCCGAGTGGAAAGGGCGCCGCGTGTAGAGATGCCGCCCGATGGGGCGCGTGGGGTGGCTCGGCGCGGGCGTGTGCTGTATTATGGGCGCGTATTTCTGCCCCCGGCCATGCGCATCTTTCTCATCCTCGCGCTCCTCATCGCCGTCGCCGCCGTCGTGTTCGCCCTCCAGAACCCGGGCGAGATGACCATCCACGTCGGCCCCTACATTTCGACGGGTTCGACGGCGCTCGTGCTGCTCGTCACCTTTGCCATCGGCGCGCTCGTGGGCACGCTGGCCGGCATTCCGGGTCGGTGGGCGGCAGGCCGCCGCGCCCGCGCCGCCGAGAAAAGGCTGAACGCCGCCGCCACGGCGCCCGTGTCGGTGCCCGTCGTGCCGCCGCCCGCCGCGCGCGCCGCGCCGCCTTCCGAGATAGACCCGTACTCGGCCCGCTTCGGCCCGCCGCCCCACCAGGTCTGACGCCCGCAGCCCGATGGACCTCGGCCTCGGGGCGGTGCTGCACCTGCCCAACTCCGTCTCGCGGCGCCTGGTGCGCCACAGCGCCCACAAGCGCGGGCAGCCCCCCGGCACCGTTATCCACGTGGGCGCCGAGCGGGCGCACCGCGTGCAGCTGTCGCTGCTGCGCTACACCCCCGACGCGGTCGAGGAGCGCCGGCTCGCCGGCCCCGACGAGGCCATCGCCGTCCGCGACGCGCCCGGCGTCAAGTGGATCACCGTTGACGGCGTCCACGACGCGCCCACCATCGAGGCGCTGGGTGCGGGCTTCGGCATCCACGGACTCGTGCAGGAGGACATCGCCAACACGACGCAGCGGCCCAAGTGCGA
>CBDUCD010000214.1:0-4989 GCA_965365535.1 uncultured Rhodothermales bacterium
AAGGCTGGGTTTGTTGGCTTTGTTAGCTGGCTGAGTTGGTTATCCGTCAACCATCGCTAAACCAACCATCAACCAGCCACAGCACCCCTCAGCGCCCGCCCGAGGGCCGTTTGGTTTCCTTGAGAAAGTCGTCGAAGGTCTGCGAGGCGTAGGCGTCCGAGCCGATGTAGTGGAGGACGTAGAGGAAATCCTCGGGCCCGGCAAAGCCCGGCAGGCGCGTGATGTAGGTGCCCTCGGGGTCGAGAAACACCGTGGTGGGGTAGCCCTGCGCGCCCAGCCCCTGCGCCAGCTCGCCCGACGAAAGCGTGTAGCCTTTGTAGGTGTGGGCGTCCTCGCCCTCCTCGCCGTTGAGGCGGACGGCCTCGAAGTGGTCGCGCACGTACGCCTGCACGGGCTCGGCCGTGTAAACCTCCCGCTGGAGGCGGCGGCACCAGGGGCACCAGGGCGCATAGATGTCCACGAGCACCTTTTTGCCGCTCGTTTTAGCGGCGTCGAGGGCATCGGCAAACGACCCGTGCCAGGCGATGCCCTCGGCGGCGACGCTGGCGTCCGGCTCGGGCGCATCCTGGGCACAGGCGATCAGCGGGATAGCGAGGCTGGCGAGGGCGAAAAACAGGGCGCGCTTCATGGCGAGGCGGGAAGGTGGAGCAGCCGGCGGTACGCCGTGGACAGCCCCTCCGAAGCCCCGCTGGGGGCATAAGTTTCAAAAACGCGGGGGATGCGCGCTGCCATCGCCGCGCGCAAGGGGGCGTCGGCGAGCAGCGTTTCGAGGTTGCGCGCCAGCGCGTGGGCGTCGCCCGGCGGACTCAGCAAGCCCACGCCCGCACCCGCCACGACGCGCCGTATTTCGGGCAGGTCGGTGGCGGCCACGGGCAGGCCGGCGCGCAGGTACTCGAAAAGCTTGTTGGGGAGGGCGTAGTGGTAGCTCAGGCACACGTCGTCGAGAGGGAGCACGCCCACGTCGGCGCCCGCCGTCACGCCCAGCAGCACGTCCGGCGGCACGGCGTCGAGCACGAACGCCCGCGCCGCCATGCCGCGTGCCGCGATCTGTTTTTCGAGGGCAGGCCGCAGCGGCCCCTCGCCCATCAGCACGAGGGCGGCGTGGGGAATCTGCCCCATCGCCTCGACCAGCACGGGCAGGCCGCGGTGCGGAAACAGCGCGCCCTGGTACAGCACGAGGGGCACGTGGGGCGCCAGCCCCGTCAGCCGCCGCAGCGTGTCGGAAGGCGCGACCTCCAACGCATCGGGCACGTTGAACAGGACGGTGGGCGGCGCGATGCCGTACGCCCGCGCCATCCAATCCGCAATGCTCACGTTGACGGTGAACACGGCGTCGGCGCGGCGGGCATAGCGGCCTTCGAGGCGGCGCCAGAAAAAGGAGGCCCACGGCTTGCCGACGGTCCCGAACACGTGCGGGTAGAGTTCGCGGGCGTCGTAGGCGAGGCGGGCGCCCTGCTGGCGGGCGGCGTCGGCGAGGGCGGGCAGCACGAACAGGTCGCTGGCGTGGTACACGCGCGCGCTGGTTTCGCGCGCGGCGCGGCGCATGGCGCGGTGGTTGCGCCAGAAAAAGCGCGGCCCGCCGCCCGCCGGGCGCGGCAGCAGGCGCAGCGCGGCACCGCCGGGCAACGCCCCCCCCACGGCTTCGGGCGGGCCATACGCCAGCACGCACACGCGCAGGCCCATCGCGGCAAAAACGCGCAGCTGGCGCAGCGTCCGCGAGTTGCGGCGGGCGTCGCCGGTGAGGGCGTAGCAAACGTCGAAATCCACGTCCTGAGAATTGAAGGAGGAAGGCCGGCCTTTTCGGGTTTGCTTCACGCCCGCTGCCTTGAAGGGCCGCGCGTCGTGCGTATATTCCGCGTCCGCTTGCACCCGGAGGGGTGGGTGAGTGGCTGAAACCACCGGTTTGCTAAACCGACGTACGTCGCAAGGCGTACCGCGGGTTCGAATCCCGCCCCCTCCGCATCCAAACCTCCGAGGTCTCGAAAGCCTCGGAGGTTTGTGCGTTCAAGGTGTCGGGGAACGTGTATGCCACATGAGGTATAAGGGCTGTGTCTGACAAACCCATTTTCTGGATCGGATCAGCAAAGGATGACCTGCGTGCCTTTCCAGAATCCGCACGCCTGAAGGCTGGCCTTCAGCTTCGGGCGGTGCAGCGCGGAGAAAATCCGGTGGACGCCAAACCCATGTCTGCTGTTGGAAAAGGCACTTTCGAGATTCGCGTGCGCACCGAAGACGCTTACCGCATTTTCTACGTGGCCCGCTTTGAAGAAGGCATCTACGTGCTGCACGCCTTCCAGAAGAAAACGCAACAAACCTCGAAGCGAGACCTCGCGCTCGGTCAGCAGCGCTACCGAGAAATGCTCGACCACAGGGCTCAGCAACAGAACAGGTGAATCATGGCTGTTACACAAGGGAAGGACAACGTGTTCGAGGACCTGGGCTTCAGCGTGGCGGAGGCGGCCAACCTGAAAGTGCGGGCCGACCTGATGCTCGACCTGCGCCATTACATCCTGGGCCGAGGCTGGACGCAGGCCCAGGCCGCCGCTTTTTTCGGGGAGACGCAGCCGCGCATCAGCAACCTCATGGGCGGCGAGATTAGCCGCTTCAGCGTGGACAAGCTTATCAACATGCTCGCCCGCGCCGGAATGGAGGTGGCCGTCGAAGTCCGGCAAAAGGCGGCGTGACCGGAGCCTTTGCGTTTACAGCCTGAACGACTGCCCGTGGCTGGGGATGATGACCTCGCCCCAGCCCACCTTTTTGAGCGCGTCCTTCAGCTTTTCCTGCCGCTCGCGGTCGCCGTGGACGAGAAACGTCTTTTGCAACCTGTCGCGGTCGAGGCGGCTCAGGAAATCCACCAGGCCCGGCTCGTCGGCGTGGGCCGAGAGGCTGTTCATCACCTCGACGCGGGCGCGGCGCTGAAATTCCTCGCCAAAGATGCGGACGGTCTCCTCGCCTTCGACCAGCTTGCGCCCCAGCGTGCCCTCGGCGCAGTAGCCGACGATGAGAACCGTCGCGCGCGGGTCTTCGATGTTGTTGCGCAGGTGGTGCAGAATGCGCCCCGCCTCGCACATGCCCGACGCCGAAATGATCACCATCGGGTCGCGTCGCCCGTTGAGGGCCTTCGAGTCGGCGGCGTTGCGGATGTAGGTGAGGCGCTCGAAGCCAAAGGGATTGGGGTCGGCGCGCATGTAGTCCATCAGCTCGCGGTCGAAGCACTCGGGGTGGGCGATGAAAACGCTGGTCGCATTCACGGCGAGCGGGCTGTCCACGTACATGGCGATGGGCGGCAGCGCGCCCTCGTTCCACAGCGCGTCGAGGGCGTGGACGACTTCCTGCGTGCGCCCGACGGCAAACGAGGGAATCAGCACCTTGCCGCCGCGCCGGGCCGTCTCGCGGATGATTTCGCCCAGCCGCGCGTGCGTTTCCCGGGCGGGCGGGTGCACTTTGCCGCCGTACGTGCTTTCCGAAATGACGACGTCGCAGTCGTCCATCTTTTCGGGGTCTTTGAGGATGGGCCGCCCCGGGTTGCCCACGTCGCCCGTGAAGCCGATGCGCAGCGTTCGTCCGCCCTCTTTCACGGCGAGGTTGACCGTGGCCGAGCCGAGAATGTGGCCCGCGTCGCGGTACGTGACCTCGACGCCCTCGACGGGCGAAAAGGCGCTGCGGTACGCCACGCCCACGAAGTGTTCGAGCACGGCCTCGGCGTCGGCGGTTTCGTAGAGCGGCTCGACGGGCCCCATGCCCCGCGACGCCCGCCGCTTGTTGACGAACTCGACGTCTTTTTCCTGGATGTGCGCGCTGTCGAGCAGGAGCAGGGCGGCGAGGTCGTAGGTGGCGTGGGTGCAGAACACGCGGCCCCGGAAGCCCTCTTTCCACAGCTTGGGCAGCAGCCCGATGTGGTCAATGTGGGCGTGCGAGAGCACGACGGCGTCGAGCTTGCGCGGGTCGAAGCCGAAGTCCTTGTTGCGGCGGGCGGCCTCGTCGCGTGGCCCCTGGAACAGGCCGCAGTCGAGCAAAACGGAGCGGCCGTTGTCGAGCGTGAGCAGGTGCTTGGAGCCCGTCACGGTCTGCGCGGCGCCCCAGAAGGTGAGGTGCATGGAGGTTGGAGATTTGAGGTTGGAGGCTGGAAGGTTTCTCGCCAATCTCCAACCGCTACCCGTCCATCTCCAACTCGGGCAGCGCGGGCGCCACGATTCGCACTGTTTCGCGCATCAGCACCACGCTGCCCGGCGCGGCGCCGCGCGGCTTGCGCACCCACTTGCGCGCGACGACGACGACGGGCACGAGGCTGCTGCCGCGCGCCTTGCTGTGGTACGCGGCAACGGCGGCGGCGGCGTCGAGCACGGCGGGCGGCGGCTGGCTCTGCCGCGAGGGCAGGCGCACCACCACGTGCGAGCCGGCCACGCCGCGCGCGTGCAGCCACAGGTCGAAGGGGCGGGCGTGGTGCAGCGTCAGCAGGTCGTTTTCGGCGGCGCTGCGGCCCACCCACGCCTGGTAGCCGTGTCCGAGCGGGTAGCGGCGGAAAGGCAGCGCCTCGCCCTCGCCGGCAGCAGCGGCGGCGAGGGCCTCTTTTTCGTCCGCCACGAACGCGTCGAGGGCATCGAGAGTGGTCACGTCCGCCAGGCGCTGCTGCAAGCGCTGCGCGTCGGCCAGGCGGGCGCGGGCGGCGTCGAGGCGGGCGCGGGCGTGCAGGCGGGCCTGGCGGGACTGGCGGGCGCGGGCGTAGAGGTGCTCCGCGTTTTCGATGGCGCTGCCCGCCGGGTCGAGGGCGATGGGGCGCGGCGCCCCCTCCGCGAAATAGTCGGGCAGGACGACGTGCGTGGCGCCCGGCGGCACGGCAGAGGCGTGGGCCATGAGCAGGTGCGCGTCGCGCTCGTAGCCGTCGGCGCGGCTGGGCTGGTCGAGGTGGCTGAGCATGGCTTCGAGGCGGCGGCGGGCGCGCTCGGCGGCGCGGTCGAGGCGCTGCCCGAGCGCGTTGTAGCGCCCGCC
>CBDUCD010000215.1:0-4971 GCA_965365535.1 uncultured Rhodothermales bacterium
CAAAAGCTGGACGCGCCGGTTGCAGCCGCACATCAGCATCGGGCAGGCGTTCTGAGGGGTGGCGGTTGGAGGTTGGAGATTAGCGGTTGTTGAGGGTTTGCTGGTGGGAGCGAGCAAGCCACGAAGGCGATGCGTGGCGGACGCAGGGCGCGTTGTAGGAGCATGGGCGCGTTGCAGGCGTGGGCGCAATGAATTGCGCCCCTACGGCCCCGACACGTTTCCCCGCCAACCGCCAATGACCAATGACCAATGACCAACCTCCAACCGCCAACCTCTCCCCACCCCTTTGCTTCCTGATTTTTACACCCCCCGTGCCCGCCACCACCGATCTTAGGCGGCGCGCTGCGCTGATGTAACCCGGCTGCCCTTTACCCTGTTGGAACCAGACGCCCCCCTTTCCCCCGACCCTGCCGGCAGCGCCCCCCTGCCGGACGACGAGGCGCCGCGCCACAGCCGTGCCGGCCACGTGGCGGGCCTCGTGCTCAAAGGGCTTGGCCTGCTCGTCGCCGTCGCTGTCGGGCTGGTGCTGATCGTCGTGCTGGCGCTCCAGACGCGCCCCGGCGCCGAGCGCGCCCTCGCCTTTATCCTCGACACGGTCAACCCGTACGAAAACGCGACGCTGAGCGTGGGCGAGGTGCGCGGCAACTGGATCTCGAACCTCAAGCTCTACGACCTCAGGCTCGCCCGCGAGGACGGCACGCCGATGGCCCTCATTGACACGCTCGAGGCCCACTACAACCTCGCCGCCCTGCTGGGCAACCGGCTGCACCTGCGCCGGGGCTACCTCGCCGGCGCCTACCTCAACGTCCAGGAAGGCCCCGACGGCGAGTTCGACATCTCCGTGCCTTTCCTGCCCGACACGCTCGCCATCGTGGACACGACCAAGGCGGGCCTCAAAATCCAGGTGGACGAACTGGACGTGCGCCGCACCCGCGCCGACATCGTGTTCTACAACCCCGACCGCGACTCGACGCTGCGCGTGACGGGCCTCCACACCCGGCTACACGACCTGCTGCTCACCGAGGACGTCGCCTTCGACCTCGACTCGCTGGGCTTTGCCTACGCGCTGCCCACCGACGTGGGCACGGGCCGTTTCCGCACGGGCGCCTCGCTGCACGACGGCATCCTCAACGTGGACGGGCTGCGGCTGGCCTCGACGCACTCCAACGTGGCCGCCGACGGGCGGCTGCGCCTGCCCGACAGCACCGACGCCGACGTAGGTGACATCCAGTTCACCCTGGCCGCCCACCCGCTTTCTTTTGCCGACCTGGCGCCCTTTGTGCCCCTCGACCCCGACCGCAGCGTCCGGCTCGACGCCCGCGTGACGGGTTCGCAGCGCCTGCTGAACGTGAAGATGGACGGCCTGCTCTCCGACAGCGCGACCGTCGCCCTGGCGGGGGCGTTTACGCCCGCGACCGACGGCGCCGTCTCCTACAAACTCGACGGGCAGGTGCGCGGCCTCGACCCCGCCTTTTTCGGCCCGCCCGACAGCGTCTCGGCTACGCGCATCAACGTGGACGTGGCGGCGGACCTGGCGGGGCCGTCGCTCCAGACGATTTCGGGCACGGCGACGGTGCGGGCGACCGACACGCGCGTGGGCGACTTCCGGCTCGACCCGACGCGCCTGGAAGCCACCTTTACCGATGGGCGCGGCGACATCGCCCTGACGAGTGGGCTGCGCGGCGCCCGGCTGCGCCTCGCGGGCGACGTGGCGCCTTTTCTCGAAACCCCCACGTACGACGTGACGGGCACCTTTGCCAGTGTGGACCTGGCCCGGTTCAGCGAGGGCGGCACGCAGTCCAGCCGCCTCGCCGGCACGCTGCGGGTGCGCGGCGCCGGCTTCGACCCGCAGACCGCCGACATCGAGGCGCGCCTCAACCTGGCGCCCTCGCGCGTCAACGCCTACAGCCTCGACGACGTGGTGGCCAGCGCCAGCCTGCACGGCGGCGACCTGACGGCCAGCGCCCGCGTCCTCCTGCCCGAGGGCCGCGTGGCCGTGCGCGGCGGCGCCACCTTTGGCGAGACGATGACCTACCGCATCACCGAAGGGCGTTTTGAAAACCTCGACGTGGCCGCCCTGTCGGGCGACACGACGTACAGCCGCCTCAACGGCCAGTTCTCGCTGCGCGGCGCCGGCACCGACCCGAACACGCTGCGCCTCAACGCCCGCCTCGACCTCGACCGAACGGTGTACGGCCCCTACGTCGTCGAGGGCGCGACGGTCGAGGCGACGATGCGCGGCGGGCGCCTCTCGTCGCGGGTGCAGGCCGACCTCGACGGCGGCCACGTCGCCTTTGCCGCCGCCGCCCAGCCCTTCCGCCGCGTGCCCACCTTCCAGGTGCGCGAGGGCGTTTTCCGCGACCTCGACCTGGGGCGGCTGACGCAGAACCCCGACCTCTCGACCAGTCTGGACGGCACGCTCGCCCTCACGGGACGGGGCTTCGACCCCCAGACGATGACGCTCGACGCCCGCCTCGACCTCGACCCGTCGCGCATCAACACGCAGCGCATTGAAAAGGCGTTTCTCGTTGCCGGGCTGGCCGGCGGCGCCCTCGACTACCGGCTCGGGCTGGACGTGCCCGGCGGCGAGACGCGCCTCGAAGGCGACGCCCGACCTTTCGACGAGGTGCCCACCTACCACGTCCGCGAAGGTGTTTTCGCCGGCCTCGACGCGGGCGCGCTCGCGGGCAACCCCGCCCTTGCCACCAACCTCAACGGCACGCTCCGACTCGACGGCGCGGGCTTCGAGCCGGCCACGATGACCCTCGACGCGGGCGTGGGCGTGCGCCGCTCGCGCATCAACAACGGCCACATCGAAAGGGGCAACATCAGCGTCGCCCTGGCCCGTGGGCGGGCCGACCTCGACGCCTTTCTCGACCTGCTCACGGGCGAGGTGCGGCTGGATGCCGGCGGGCGCTTTTTCGACGAAGTGCCCACGTACGCCGCCGACGGGCTGTTCCGCAACGTGAACGCGGCAGCCTTTGCCGGCAATGACACGCTCGACGCGCTTGCTTCGATGGGCTTCAGCGTGCAGGGCACCGGCTTCGACCCCCAGACGATGCAACTCGACGCGCACCTGTGGGCCGACTCGTCGCGCTTCGAGGGCGTCACGCTCGACACGCTCGAAAGCCGGCTGCGCCTGGCCGACGGCGTGCTGCGCGTTGACACGCTCGACCTGCGCTCCAACGTCGCAAAGGCCACGGCAGGCGGCCAGATCGCCCTTTTCGACACCGTCCGCGCCGTTTCCGACTTCCGCCTCGAAGCCGCCCTCGTCGAACTGGGCCCGCTGCGCCCGTTTCTGGGCGCCGACCTGCTGGCCGCCGACCGGGGCAAGCTGAGCGCGCGCGTCGTCGGGGCGCCGGGGCAGCTCAACGTCCAGGCCGACGCCGAGCTGCGCAGCCTCGTGTACAACGACCTGCGCCTGGCCGGGCTCGACGCCAGCGTCGCCGGCGCCTTCGACCGCCAGCGCAACTTGACGCTGGGCGAGGTGGACGGCACGCTGTCCTACTTCTCCATCCCCAACCTCAACCTGCGCAACACCGAGCTGACGGGGCGCTACGAAAACGACGAGCTGGCCTTCAACGTAAGTGTGGACGCCGACGAGCGGCGCGACGCCCGGCTGGGCGGGCGCATAGACCTGCGCCCCGAGTCCAACCAGCTGGTCGTGGATTCGCTGCGCTTCCGCTTCGACCAGGACAAGTGGCGGCTCGTGCAGCCGGCCACCATCCGCTACGGCAGCCGCTACGAAGTCGGCGGCTTCCTGCTCACGACGGGCACCCAGCAGATCGCCCTCGACGGCGCCATAGACCCCAATGGCGACCAGAGCCTCATCTTCACCATTGAGGGCTTCCGCATTGGCGCCGTGGCCGACATTCTGGGCTTCCAGGGCCTCGACGGCCAGCTCGACGGCTCCATTGACCTGACGGGCCCGGCGCGCGCGCCCAACCTCAACGGCAGCCTGGGCCTGGCCGTCATCTCCTACGGCGACAGCGTGGGCACCCTTGCCCTCGACCTGCGCTACGACAGCCTCCGCCTCAACACGGACGCGCTTTTCAGCCACCGCGACGGCTCGACGCTCCAGATCGAAGGGTACCTGCCCATGGATTTGCGCCTGGCCCCCGCCGACTCGCAGGCCGCCGCGCCTGCCGCCGAAGGCGTGGCCCTCACGACGGCGTCGGCGCCCACGACGGGCGACGTGGACTTTACCATCACCGCCGACTCGTTTGCCCTCGGATGGGTCAAGCCGTTTCTCGACCCCGCCTCCATCAACACCTTCAGCGGCAAGCTCGACGGGCAGGTGGACGTGGGCGGCACCTTCGAGGCGCCCACGCTCGACGGCGAGATTGCCCTCGTGGACGGGCGGCTGGGCCTGACCGAGATGGGCATGACCTACCGCGACGCCGACGCGCGCGTCGTGCTGGCGGCCAACGAGGCCACGCTCGAATCCCTCCACGTGCGCGGCGGCGGCGGCACGCTTACGGGCACCGGCACGCTGTCGCTGGCCAACCTCGCCCTCGGCGAGTTCGACCTCGACCTGCGCATGGACGAGTTCCAGGCCATTGACAACGAGCAGTTCCGCTTTGTGGCCCAGGGGCCGCTCCAGGTGAAAGGCACGACCGACGCGCCCATCGTCACGGGCGACGTGCGCATCCTTTCCGCCGACATCAACCTCGTCGAGACGCCCCAATTCCAGGACGTGCCCCTGACCCAGGACGACATCATCACCGTCGAGTCGCGCTTCGGCATCCGCGTTTCCGAGGCCGACACCACCGTCAGCCAGGTGTTCGAGGCGATGACGCTCGACCTGTCCGTCCAGCTCGAACGCGACACGTGGCTGCGCTCGACGTCGAGCCCGCAGATGGACATCCAGTTCGACGGCTCGCTCGACGTGCGCAAGCAGCCCGGCGGCGAGATCAACCTGTTCGGCGACATCCAGGTCATCCCCGAGCGCTCGCGCGTGATCCAGTTCGG
>CBDUCD010000216.1:0-4940 GCA_965365535.1 uncultured Rhodothermales bacterium
AAATTGATGGGGCTTTTTTGCCATGCCGGCGCGGGCCGCAGCGGGGCGCCAGCAAATCCAGGCTGCTGGTGCATTTGGCCTGAATCTGGCCGGCGCGGGGGTCAGTCGTAGCGTGACTTTTTGCAGCGGTACTGCCGCTCGCCGCGCACGTAGTTGTCGCCGGCATCAACGGGGAGGTAGCCCAGCGGGCAGACGTATCCGGCATACCCGCCCTTGCTGTCGATCTCGCTTCTGCTGAAGCCGGTGGACTTGTGGCGTCCCGGCTGCAACTCTACCGTCCCGCACCCCTGCGTGCTGGCTTTCCAGCAGAAGGTCACGCTGATGGGCTCCTGGCACTGGTTGCGGAAGCTCAGCCAGTGGTACATGTCTGGATCGTAGAAACTGGTGACGCACTGGTCGTACGTGCCACCGGTGATGTACTGCTGGGCCGGGGCGCTCGAGGCGCAAAAGGCGAGGCAGACGAGGGCGAAAAGCGTTTTCATGGCGGTTCTCGGGTTCGATGGGAGAATCAGGGTCAGAAGTTGACGCCCAGGCGGATCAGGTGCTGGGTGCTTTTCTGGTCGAGGTGGCCGGGTTCGAGAAAGGCGTCGAGCACGTCCCGGGCGGACTCGGGCGTGCCCTGCGCCCAGTTCTGCTGCCGGTACACGTAGCCCAGCGTGACGCCCGCCTGGTTGCCCAGCACACGCTCCAGCCGCACTTCGAGGTGGAGTTCGCGCGTGCCCATCAGGCCCAGTTCGTCGAGTTCCGTGAGCGCGTTTGTCGTGGCGCCGGCGCCGACGAGCACAAAGGCGCGGGCCGCCAGCCGATTTTCGAGAACGGGGATGACGTTGGGGATGCGGGCGTCCACGCCGGCGCCGAGGGCGAGGCCGGCCGAGGCCAGGTGGAGCGGCGCGACGCGCCCCGCGCCCTCGTCGTCCCCGTCAGCGGGGGCATCGTCGGGACGAGCGAAACGCTCCTCGCCCGGCGCGATGTAGCGGTAGCCCAGCTGGAGCTGCGTGGGGATAAAACCGCGCAGGGGCAGCCCGAACATGTTTTTGAACAGGTACGACTGCCCGCCCAGCCCGGTGGCGGCCTGCAACATGCTCAGCGACGGCGCCCCCTCCGACGAGTCGGCAGGCTGCGAGCCGTAGGACAGCATCAGGTAGCCGTTCTCGCCGCTGATCATGAGGGCCTGCGCGCTGGCGTCGAAGCGGTAGTTGAACGTCGAGTCGGCGTTGAGGTAGGCAAAGCGGTTGCCCACCAGCCCGTACGTGTACGACGTGGGCGTGGCGGCCGGGGGCAGCGGCGGGGGCGCCGGGGTCTGGGCGCGGGCCGACAAGGCCGGGCCGAGGATGAGCGCCACGGTGGCGAGGCGGAGGAGGCGGAGGGTGAGCAGCATGGCCGTAGGGGTTTGGGGTTCTGGAAGGCAGGGGCGGAGTGCCCGGCTGCCACGCCCATTTTCGCACGCTCCGGCGCGCCCCGGTATCACGCGATCTCGCTATTGGGCGCGCCGCGTCGTATGCTTGCCCTCAGCCGGCGCGGGGGCCTATCCCGTGATCGCGTGATGGCGGGGTTGTCTGTCCTGCCGTAGTGTGCGCCTGCCCGCGCCACCCCATCAAACCCCAGACCCCGATGGAAAACGAGACAGACCCCGCGACCTCCGAAACCGGCGAGGCCGCCGCCAACACCGACCGGCTCTACTGGTACCACGTGGCCGCCCTCGCCGAACTGGCGACGAAAGACCCCGGCTGCCGCGCGCCTTTCGTGGAGAGGGATACCGACGAGGCGCGGGCCGACGCCCAGCGGCGCCACGACGCCATGCTGCGGCATCGCCGCGAGATGCGCGCGGGGTGGGTGCGGCGCTTCAAGGACGGCAACGAAAGCTGGCCCCTCGCCCCCGACGCGTTTCCCGAAGCCGTGCGCGACCACATCGCGCCCCACGTCAAGCCCCGCTACGGGTGGAAAGGGGAGGGAAAGGCGTGGCCGTCGGCGCTGCGCCTGGAAGGTGCCCGGCTGGGCAGCCCCGACAGCGTCCTGCTCGCGCGCGACGCCGTCGTCGTGCCCGTCGCGCCCGTCGCCACCGACGCCGGCAAACAGCCCGGAAGCCACACGCGGCCGCGCCCCGGCAGCGACTGCTGCGACATCCAGGCCATCCTGCTGGCCCTCGACAGCCTGTTCTACAAGGGCGACAAACCCCACGACCTGCCCTCTAAACTCCACGACAAACGCGCGCTCTGGCAGGCCATCCGGCGCGCGATGAACGGCGGCGATGCCGGGCTGGGCGCGGACGAAAAAGACGGGCTGCCACGGCTGCTGGACATCGAGGTTGATGCGAATCTCGCCAGCGACCAGACGCACGTCGAGATGCGCCCGC
This sequence comes from uncultured Rhodothermales bacterium, assembly GCA_965365535.1. Taxonomy (GTDB): domain Bacteria; phylum Bacteroidota; class Rhodothermia; order Rhodothermales; family BA12; genus CBDUCD01. The sequence goes on from CBDUCD010000216.1 coordinate 2,354, forward strand.
GCCACCCGAAGCCGTTTCTGCTGCGCGTGGGCGCCCGCCACGTCGAGGCCGCGAACGCAAAGGGGGTGCATCCCACCGGAGTCCAATTTGCCAAGCATAGCTGCGGCATCTACCGGGAGGATTAGGTCGTGCGGGGGCGGTGCGGGCATCGGGCGTGGGCGCTGGCGGTGCTGGCCGCGCTGGCGCTGCGGGGCGCGGCGGCGCAGCCCGCGCTTACCTTCAGCCATCTCGGCATGGACGACGGCTTCAGCGGCTACGCCCTGCCGGCGCTCGACCGGCAGGGGCATGGCTTTCTGTGGGTAAGCACGCAGCGCGGCGTCGACCGCTACGACGGGCAGCGCGTGCGCCCGTATGCCGCCGCCAGCCAGGGCCCGCGCCGGATGCCGGACGACGACGTGCTCAGCCTTTCCGCCGGCGCCGGGCCTGACGCGCCCGTGTGGATGGGGACGGAGGACGGCTACCTGCTGCATTACAATCCCCGGACGGATTCCGTCGAGCACGTCGCGGCATTTCCGGCGGCGGGCGCCGTGCGGGCGCTGGCGCAGACGCCGGGCGCGGTGTGGGCCGGCACCAGCACGCGCCTCGTCCGCTACGACAGGGCGCGGGGGCAGGCCGAGGTCGTCGTCGGCGAAGGCGTCGCGGCGCTGCACGCCTCGCCCGATGGAACGGTGTGGGCGGCGCTGGGGCGGGCGGTGGTGGCCGTGGGGCCGGGGCGCCCGCGTTTCTACCCGCTGCCCGGGGGCGACGCGCCGACGGCGCTGGCCGAGGCCGACGGCGCCCTGTGGATCGGCACCGCCGGGGGGCACCTCTACCGCCTCGCCCCCGGCGACACCCTCGCGCGCCGCGTGGACGGCTTTGCCGGAGGCGCCCGCCTCGCGGCGCTGGGCGCCTCGCGCGTGTTTCCGGGCGTGCTGTGGGCGGGCACCCGGGGGCGCGGCCTCGCCGCCTACGACACGCGGACGGGCGGCGCGCGCGTTTACACCAGCACGGGCAGGCCCGGCGCGCTGTCGCAGGACGACGTGCTTGCCCTCGTCGAAGACGACGAAGGGGTGCTGTGGGTGGCCACGCAGTACGGCCTCAACCGCGCCGTGCTCGACCCCATCACGTTCAGGGCGCGGGCCGTGGCGCGGCAGGGACGCGCCCTCACGGGCAGCGTGTTCACCCTCCACGCCTCGCGCCTACGCCCCGACCGCGTGTACGTGAGCATCTACCGGCAGGGGCTTTTCGCCTACAACCGGCGCACCGCCCAGAGCGTGCGCGTGCCCGGCACCGCCGACCTCGACCGCGTGGTGGCCCTCTACGAAGACGCCGACGGAACGCTGTGGATAGGCGGCTACGGCGCATCCCTCTACGCCGTCGAGCCGGCCAGGGGGCAGCGGCGGGCGTACGCATTTCCCGGGCCCGTCGGCGTCGTCCACACGCTGACGGCGCTGCCCGGGCGCCCCGGCGTGCTGTACGCCGCCACGAGGGACGGCGGGCTCTACGGCTTCGACACGCGGCGGCGGCAGTTCGTGGCCCACTACGACACGGCCTCGGCGCCCGCGCTGCCGGGCAACTACGCCTGGTCGGCGTCGGCGGCGGCGCGCAGTCCAGCCGTGCTTTACGTCGCGTTCTCGGGCGGCGGCGTGGCGCGGCTGGACGTGGCGGCGGGCCGCGTGACGGCGTTCCGCGCGGGCGGCGCGGGCGCCATCCCCGGCTGCCTGCCCTCCGACGACGTGATCGTGGCGACGGAAGCGGCGGACGGCAGCATCTGGGCGGGCACCTATTCCGCCGGCCTGGTGCACATCCGCCCCGACGCGGGCGTGTGCCGGCGCGTGGCGCCCGAAACGCTGCCCTACAGCGACGTGTCGGCCATCCACGAGGACGCGCGCCACCGGCTGTGGCTGGCCACGAGCCGGGGGCTGGCGCTCTACGACCCCGCGCGCGACGCCGTCGCCCGCTTCGACGCGGCGGACGGGCTGCCGTCGGCCACGTTCCACTACCAGGCGCAGCACCGCGCCGCTGGGGGCGAGCTGCTGCTGGGCGGCCCGCGCGGCTTCGTCATTTTCGACCCCGACACCCTTGCCGTCGACACGATGCGCCTGCCGACGGTGCTCGTGGGCGCGACCGCCGGTGGGCGCCCCCTTGCGCGTGGCGCGTGGCAGGGCCAGACCGTCACGCTGCCCTACAACCGGAGCGACGTGCGCGCCGAGGTGGCCGTGCTGGCCCTCCGGCAGCCCGGGCGCAACCATTACCGCGTGCGGCTGGGCGGCGGCGCGTGGCGCGAGCTGGGCGCCCAGCCCGACGTGTTGCTGCCGGCCCTCGCGCCCGGCCTGCACCACATCGAGATCGCCGGCGCGGGGCCGGGCGGCGCCTGGAGCCGCCAGCCCGCCATCCTCACCGTCCGCGTGACGCCGCCGTTCTGGCGAGCGTGGTGGTTCTGGACGGCCCTCGGCACCCTTTTCGTCGGCCTCGTGGCAGGGGGCTACCACTACCGCATCCGCCAGCTCAGGCGCGTCGAGCAGACGCGCCGCCGCATCGCCGACGACCTCCACGACGACATCGGCAGCAAGATCAGCAGCGTCGCCCTCCAGCTCGACCTCGCCGC
>CBDUCD010000217.1:0-4911 GCA_965365535.1 uncultured Rhodothermales bacterium
CGGCTACTGCTTCGCACCCAGCGCGGCCTGCGCGGCGGCCAGCCGGGCGATGGGCACGCGGAAAGGCGAGCACGACACGTAGTTGAGGCCCACGCTCGCGCAGAACGCGACCGACGCCGGGTCGCCGCCGTGCTCGCCGCACACGCCCACCTTGAGCGTGGGCCGCGTGGCACGCCCGCGCTCCGTTGCCAGGCGGACGAGTTCGCCCACGCCCTCCAGGTCGAGCGTCTGGAACGGGTCGTCGGGCAGGATGCCTTTTTCCGTGTAGGCGGGCAGAAACGTGCCGGCGTCGTCGCGGCTGTAGCCGAAGGTCATCTGCGTCAGGTCATTCGTGCCGAAGGAGAAAAAGTCGGCCTCCTCGGCAATGGCGCCCGCCGTGAGGGCGGCGCGCGGCACCTCGATCATCGTCCCGATCAGGGTGTCCACCTTTTCGCCCGCCGCCGTGAACACCTCGTCGAGCACGCGCTCGATGATGCGGCGCTGGTCGGCGAGTTCGGCTTTCGTGCCAATCAGCGGCACCATGATTTCGGGCTTGACCTCGACGCCCTCGCGCTTGACGGTGATGGCCGCCTCGGCAATGGCGCGGGCCTGCATCTCGGTGATGGCCGGGTACGTGATGCCCAGCCGGCAGCCGCGATGCCCCAGCATGGGGTTGCTCTCGGACAGGAACGCGCCGCGCCGCTGGATTTCCTCGAGCGAAAGCCCCGTGCGGTCGGCCAGCGTCTGCTGCTCGGCTTCCTCGTGGGGCAAGAACTCGTGGAGGGGCGGGTCGAGCAGGCGGATGGTGACGGGCCGCCCGTTCATGGCGCGGAAGATGCCCTCGAAGTCGCCGCGCTGGAGCGGGAGCAGGTCTTCAAGGGCCGCGCGGCGCTCCTCGTCCGACTGCGCCACGATCATGCGGCGCATGGACCAGATGCGGTCGCCCTCGAAAAACATGTGCTCGGTGCGGCACAGCCCGATGCCCTCGGCGCCAAAGGCGACGGCGCGGGCGGCGTCGGCGGGGGTGTCGGCATTGGTGCGGACGTTCATCAGGCGGAACTCGTCCGTCCACGACATGAACGTCTCGAAGTCGCCGCTCATCTCGGGCTCGACGAGTTCCTGCTTGCCCACGACCACTTCGCCCGACGAGCCGTTGATCGAGAGCCAGTCGCCCTCGCGCACGGTCGTCTCGCCGTTCGTGAGGCTGCGCGTGTCGTAGTGGATGACGATGTCGCTGCAACCGGCCACGCACGGCTTGCCCCAGCCGCGCGCCACGACGGCGGCGTGGCTCGTCATGCCGCCGCGCGAGGTGAGGATGCCCTGCGCCGCGTCCATGCCGCCCACGTCCTCGGGGCTGGTTTCGACGCGCACGAGGATGACGGGCTCGCCGCGCCCGGCCCACGCCTCGGCGTCGGCGGCGCTGAAGACGACGCGGCCCACGGCGGCGCCCGGCGAGGCGGGCAGGCCCTTGCCGATGACCTTGTCGGCGTAGCCCTGCGGGTCGGCAAAGCGCGGGTGGAGCAGCTGGTCGAGGTGGCGCGGCTCGACCATCTTGGCGACGGCGTGCTCGCGGCTGATCATGCCTTCCTGCACCATCTCGACGGCCACGCGGATGGCGGCGGCGCCGGTGCGCTTGCCCGAGCGCGTCTGGAGGATGAAGAGCTTGCTGTCCTGGACGGTGAACTCCATGTCCTGCATGTCGCGGTAGTGCTCTTCCATGCGCTGCGTGATGGAGACGAGTTCGGCGTACGCCTCGGGAAACTCTTTCTCCATCTCCTCGATGTGCTGGGGCGTGCGGATGCCGGCGACGACGTCCTCGCCCTGCGCATTGGCCAGAAACTCGCCGTAGAGCTTGTTCTCGCCTGTCGAGGGGTTGCGCGTAAAGCAGACGCCCGTGCCGCTGCCCTCGCTCAGGTTGCCGTACACCATCGCCTGCACGTTGACGGCGGTGCCGAGCAGGCCGCGGATCTCGTTGATCTGGCGGTAGCGCACGGCGCGGTCGCTGTCCCACGAGCCGAAAACGGCGTTGATGGCAAAGCGGAGCTGCTCGCGGGGGTTTTCGGGGAACATGTAGCCCGTGTGGCGGCGGTAGAGGGCCTGGTAGCGCTGCACGAGTTCGCGCAGGTCGGCCGCCGTCAGGTCGGTGTCGTTTTCGACGCCGCGCTCGTCTTTGAGGCGCTGCATGGCCTCCTCGAAGTGCTCGTGGCCGACGCCCATCACCACGTCGCCAAACATGTCGATAAAGCGGCGGTAGCTGTCGTAGGCAAAGCGCTCGTCGCCCATCTCGCGGGCCAGCCCGCCCACGACGCGGTCATTGAGGCCGAGGTTGAGCACGGTGTCCATCATGCCCGGCATGGACACGGCGGCGCCGCTGCGCACGGAGACGAGCAGCGGGCGGTTGGGGTCGCCGAGCTTGCGGTCGAGGGCGCTTTCGAGAAAGCGGATGCCTTCTTCGACCTGCTCGTCGAGGCCCTCGGGCCAGTTTTTGTGCGCCGACACGTACGCGCACGCCTGCGTGGTGATGGTGAAGCCCGGCGGCACGGGCAGGCCCACGCGGCTCATCTCGGCCAGGTTGGCACCTTTGCCGCCCAGCAGCTGCTTCATCGAGCGGTCGCCGTCGGCGTCGCCGTTGCCGAAGCGGTACACGTAGCGGTCGGCGTGGGCGGTAGCGTCCGTGTGGGACGTGGAGGGTTCAGGGGAAGTCATAGAATCGCAACAGGATTATGGGCGGGATAGCCCGCATGGTAAAAGAGTGGCGGCGGAGGGGGTAACAGGGACTCCCCCGTGCGGCTGTAAGGTAAATCCCTACAATGGGGGTGGATGTTTCAATAGCGCCAGCTCGTGGTGTCGGCGCCGGCGGGGGCGCTTGCGCGGATGCGCTGCATCATGCGGGGCACGTACATGGTGTTGTAGCGCAGGCGCGAAAGGGCGTTGGGGTTGTGGGGGTCGCCGTTCCAGCAGTGCTCGGCGCGGTCGCCATAAGCCACCTCGCCGGCGTAGTACGGGCTGGTGGTGGATTCGAGGAAGTTTTCGAGCAGGTACACGGCGTCGTTGAGGTAGTAGTTGTCCATGTCGCCGACGTACACGTGCAGCTTGCCGGCGAGTTTGGGGCCGAGCCGCGCCCAGTCGCGTTCGAGAATGTGGCGCAGGTCGTAGTGCTCGCGCCAGTAGGCGGCCACGGCGGGGTCAATGGCGCCGGTCTTTTTGTCCCAGATGGGCCGGGGGTAGCCGTCGTCGCCCTGGGGCGAAAACGTGGCCTGCCACACGTCCCACTGCCCGCCCGAGCGGCTATGGGAGCCGAGGGCGCGCTCCATGCGGTTTTCGTCCCACACGGTGTAGGCGATGCGCCCGAGCCAGTCGCGGTGGGCGGGCCGCTCGATGCGGCGGAACGGCCCCTCGACCCAGTAGGCGTTCGCGTCTTCGTAGAGGTTGACGAGTTCGTAGGCGCGGAAATCGACGGGGTCGGGGCAGGCCACAAAGGCGCCGTTGAAGCTGTCGGGGTAGAAGGTCTGCACGGCGAGGGCTTCCCAGCCGCCCGTCGAGCCGCCATACGTGAAGCGCGCCCACCCCTGGCCCAGCCCGCGAAAGCGCCGCTCGATTTCGGGCAGCAGCTCGTGCATGAGGGCATCGCCCCACGGCCCCGCACTGGCCGAGTTGACGGCGTACGAGTCGTCGTAGTAGGGCGTCGGGTGCTGGATTTCGACGATGAGAAAGCGCGGGAAGTCGGCGCCCGTCCACGTCTGGTAAAAGCTGTACGCTTCCTGCTGCTCCACGCGGTTGTAGCAGTCGAGGCCAAAGCGGGCGCTGAAGGTGCAGGGCAGCGTGGTGTCGGGCGGAAGGGTGCGGAAGCCGCCGAAATCGTCGGGGAAGTGGCCGTGGAAAACGGCGATGGGGTAGCGCGCCCGGGGGTGCTCGTCGAAGCCGGCGGGCAGCAGCACGTGCGCGCCGATCCACATGGGGCGGCCCCAGAAGGCCGTCAGCAGGGCGCTCTGGATGCGGATGTGCCGGACGAACGGCGTGTCTTCGGGCGGCGCGATGGGCGGGATTTCCTCGGTGAGGGTGAGGGCCAGGCGCGCCCCGGCGTCGAGGCGGACGCGCTGCGGGGCGCTGTAGAGGTTGCCCGGCTTGCGGTTCCACTGCTGCCCCTCGCCCCGGTCGGGCGGCAGGAGGACGGTGTGGCCCGTCGCCAACTGAAAACGCTCGTAGCGGTTGAGGACGGCCTGCACGGTGTAGTCGCCGGGCGGCACATCGGCCAGGCTTTCAAGCGGGTAGCCGTCTGCCGCCGCGCCAAACACGACGGCGGCGTCGCCCGTCATGCCCTGCACGTCGAGGCCGAACACCTGCACGCTGGACGGCCCCGCCTGGACGCCAAAGCGCGGCTCGCCCGGGGCGTCGGCGGGCGCGATGAGCAGCAGCACCCGCCCGTCGAGGGGCGCGCCGGCGTGGGCGGCGTCCAGCCCCACCGACACCGTCGGTCCGGCGGACTGCCCCCGGGCAGGGCACGCGAGCGCGAAGAACAGGGCAAAAGCCAGCAGGCGGGACGGGGGCATGGCGGTTGGCTGGTTGGCGGTTGGCGGTTGGCGAATGCGGGCGCTGTAGGGGCGCAATTCATTGCGCCCGTGCGCGGCGAGGTGCATGGCGCCCGTGCGTGGCGGGGTGCATGGCGCCCGTGCGCGGCGGGGTGCGGCGCCTGTTTTCGTCGGAGGGGCGTGGGCGTGCCATTCATCGCGCGTGCGGGGGCGGAGGCGCTCGCCATCACGGTACGGCACGGCCCCGGCGGGGCGCAATGCACCCGGCTCCGCAATTCAGCCCCGCCGGTCTTTCAGCCTTCACCGGCAATGGCGTCCCGCGCGGCCTGGAGCGCGGCCAGCAGGCCATCGAGCAGCGGGAAGTAGCGCTCGTCGAGGCCGGTGCGCAGCACCCAGCCGTTGG
>CBDUCD010000218.1:0-4875 GCA_965365535.1 uncultured Rhodothermales bacterium
CCGCCGGCGGCGCGGCGGCGAAGGCGGCGGGCCCGACCGGGGACGCGGGGGCCGCGGTGGCCGTGGCGGGCGCGGCGGCAGCCGTTCCTGACATTCTGAAACAGAGCAAAACCTGGAGATAAACCATGTTGATGCCCAAGCGCACCAAGTTTCGCCGCGTGCAGAAAGGCCGTATTGACGGACTCGCACAGCGCGGGACGACCATCGCCTTTGGCGATTTCGCCATCAAGGCGCTGGAGATGGGCCGCATCACGAGCCGCCAGATCGAGGCCGCCCGTATTGCCATGACGCGCCGCATGAAGCGCGTCGGAACCGTCTGGATCCGCATTTTCCCCGACAAGCCCATCACCAAGAAGCCCGCCGAAACCCGCATGGGCGGCGGCAAAGGCTCGCCCGAATACTGGGTGGCCCCCGTTCGCCCGGGCCGCATCCTGTTCGAGATCGGCGGCGGCGTGCCGCAGAGCCTGGCCGAAGAGGCGATGGCGCTCGCGATGGCCAAGCTGCCCATCAAAACCAAATTCATCGTCCGCCCGGACTACGTGGCGCCCGAAGGGCCCGTCCGGCTCTGAGGGCGGCCTAACAGAGCAGACCCATGAAACCCAACGAGATCCGCGAGATGACCGCCGCCGACATCGAGCGGCGCATCGAAGAGGAAACGGCCGAGCTGACGCACATGCGTTTTCAGCACGCCGTTGCGCCCCTGCAAAACCCGATGCTGCTGCGCCAGAAGCGCCGCGACATTGCGCGCCTGAAAACGGTGCTGCGCCAGAAACAAACCGCCTGAACCACCTAAGGGGTAGTTGGTGAGGCACGGCCTTACGGCTCACCAAGCCCACGCACGCTATGGAAACCACCGAGAAAACGTCAGAGCGCAACGCCCGCAAAGAGCGCGTCGGCCTCGTCGTGTCGAACAAGATGGACAAAAGCATCACCGTCGCCATCGAGCGGCAGGTCAAGCACCCCATCTACGGCAAGTTCATCAAGCAGACCTCGAAGCTGATGGCCCACGACGAGAACAACGAGGCGGGCGAAGGCGACACCGTCCGCATCATGGAGACGCGTCCGCTCTCGAAAAACAAGCGCTGGCGCCTGGTCGAGATCGTCGAACGCGCCAAGTAACGTCCGTCCACCCGGAAGCTCGCCAGGCTTCTACAACCAACAAAAGCCATGATTCAGCAGGAATCTCGACTCGTCGTGGCGGACAACAGCGGTGCCAAGGAAGTGCTCTGCATCCGCGTGCTCGGTGGCACCCGCCGCCGCTACGCCTCGCTGGGCGACATCATCGTCGTGTCCGTCAAATCGGCCATCCCCGGTGGCAACGTCAAAAAGGGCGAGGTCTCGAAGGCCGTCGTCGTGCGCACCAAAAAGGAATACCGCCGCCGCGACGGCTCCTACATCCGCTTCGACGAAAACGCCGCCGTCCTCCTCAACAACCAGGGTGAGCCGCGAGGCACGCGCATTTTCGGGCCCGTTGCGCGCGAACTGCGCGAAAAGCAGTTCATGCGCATCGTCTCCCTCGCCCCCGAAGTCATTTGATTTTGGATTTCGAAGGTCGGATTTCGAAAGAGGCGGTGCCGCTGCCTCCCCCGATTCCGCAATCCGAAATTCCACTTCCGAAATAGAACAATGCCACGCACAACGAACAAGCAGAACAAGCTGCACGTCAAAAAAGGCGATACGGTGCAGGTGATCTCGGGCAACGACCGGGGCGCGAAAGGCCGTGTGCTGCGCGTGTATCCCAAAACGCACCGCGTACTGGTCGAGGGCGTCAACATCCGGGTGCGCCACACGCGCGCGGGCGTCAACAAGACGTACCCCGAGGGCGGGCGCATCGAGCGCGAGATGCCCATCCACGCCTCCAACGTGATGCCGGTTGACGGCAACGGCGAGGCGACGCGCATCGGCCGCAAGTGGGTGGCCGCCGAAAACGGCAAAGGCCACTGGGTGCGCTACGCCAAGACGACGGGCGAGGAGCTCGACTAAGCGGCCCCTGCCTCCCACGCGTGAAGGCTCGGAGGAGGCGGAACAGCCCGTATTGCACGATATTCCAATCGTCTGCCCTGACCTGAGGGCAGGCTTTTTTACTCTTCCGCAATGGAAACGTACGTTCCCCGGCTCAAAACCAAGTACCGCGACGAGGTCGTGGCCGCGCTGACCAAACAGTTCGGCTACACCAACCCGATGCAGGTGCCGCGCCTGACGAAGATCAGCATCAACAAGGGCGTGGGCGACGCGACGCAGGACAAGAAAGTCCTCGACGACGCCGTCGAAGAAATCCGCCGCATCACGGGGCAGCAGCCCGTCACGGCGCAGGCGCGCAAAAGCGTGTCCAACTTCAAGCTGCGCGAGGGGATGCCCATCGGCGTCCACGTAACGCTGCGCGGCGACCGGATGTGGGAGTTTCTCGACCGCCTCGTCACGCTTGCCCTGCCGCGCGTGCGCGACTTCAAGGGCATCTCCGACCGCTCGTTCGACGGGCGCGGCAACTACACGCTGGGCGTGAAAGAGCAGATCATCTTCCCCGAAATAGACGTGGACAAGACGCCGCGCATTTCGGGCATGGACGTGACGTTCGTGACGTCGGCCCGGACGGACGAGGAGGCGCAGGCGCTGCTCAAGCTGCTCGGGATGCCGTTCGTGCGCCGGGACGAAGACGCCGCCGTCGCCGCCTAACCGACTCTAACTTTTTCAGCACAGGATAATTATGGCGAAAGCAAGCTGGATGGCCCGCGAGCGCAAGCGCCGCGCCCTTGTTGCCAAGTACGCCGAGCGCCGCAAAGCGCTGCGCAAGGCGGGCGACTACGAGGCGCTGCAGAAGCTGCCGCGCGACTCGGCGCGGGTGCGCATGAACAACCGCTGTGCCCTCACGGGGCGCTCCCGGGGTTTCCTCCGCAAGTATGGCATCTCGCGCATCGCGTTTCGGGAGCTTGCCCTGGCGGGCCAGATCCCCGGCGTGCGCAAGTCGAGCTGGTAAACGCCGCCGCTCGACCCCAAGATTTTCCCTCTCACTTAGCCAGGCGCTGCAGTCACCCGACTGGCGAACCGGCTAAAACTCCTCAGCAATGAGCGCTATTACTGATCCGGTTGCGGACTACCTCGCGCGCGTCCGCAACGCCCAGAAGGCCCGGCACCGCCACGTGGACATCCCGGCCTCGAAGCTCAAGCGTGCCATCACGCAGATCCTTTTCGACAAGGGCTACATCGCGCGTTACCTCAACGTGGACGACGGCAAGCAGGGCCTCCTGCGCCTGTTCCTCAAGTACGACCGGACGGGGCAGGGCATCATCCAGTCGCTCCAGCGCGTCTCGCGCCCCGGCCTGCGCCGCTACACCGCCGCCGACGACATGCCCCGCGTGCGCGACGGCATGGGCATCGCCATCGTGTCCACGTCGCGCGGCGTGATGACCGACAAGGAAGCGCGGCGCGAGCACGTGGGCGGCGAAGTGCTGGCCTTTGTCTATTAAGCCTAAACCGTCTGCTGGAGGTACTCATGTCTCGCATTGGCAAGCTCCCCATCGAACTGCCCCAGGGCGTGACCGTCAACGTCGGAAAAGGCGAAGTCACGGTTAAAGGCCCCAAGGGTGAACTCTACCAGGAGGTAGATCCCGACATCGAGGTGGCCGTCGAGGACGGCACCGTCGAGGTGCGCCGCCCCACCGAGCAGAAGCGCCACCGCGCCATGCACGGTCTTTACCGCTCCCTCATCGCCAACATGGTGCAGGGCGTGAGCGAGGGCTACAAGCGCCAGCTCGAACTCATCGGCGTGGGCTACCGCGCGGCCCTCACGGGCGACATTCTCGAGCTCGGGCTGGGCTTTTCGCACCCCATCTACTTCGTGCCGCCAAAGGGCATCACGCTGAGCGTGGTGCAGGACAGGGGCAAAAACCCCGTCATCACCGTCGAGGGGGCGGACAAGCAGATGGTGGGCCAGGTGTCTGCCAAGCTGCGGGCGCTGCGTCCGCCGGAGCCTTACAAAGGCAAGGGCATCCGCTACACCGACGAGTTCGTGCGCCGCAAGGCCGGCAAGACCGCCGCGCGCTAATCCCACCGGGTTTTACCAGTCTGAAGGGTCGGAAATCTTTCAGCGCTACCCCTACTACCAATGGCCAAAAATCGCAAGTTGCAGCGCCGCAACAAGATCCGCAGCCGGATCCGCGGGCGCGTCGTGGGCACGCCCGAGCGGCCCCGCCTGAGCGTGTACCGCTCCAACAAATACATCTATGCCCAGCTCATAGACGACGCCGAGGGGCGCACGCTCGCGGCGGCGTCGAGCGTCGAGAAAGACCTCGACACCGGCTCGCCGACGGACGCGGCCAAAGAGGTCGGCAAAAAGCTGTCCGAGCGCGCCCGTGAAGCGGGTGTGACGCTGGCCGTGTTCGACCGCAACGGCTACCGCTACCACGGGCGCGTCCGGGCGCTGGCCGAAGGGGCGCGCGAAGGCGGCCTCCAGTTTTAAGCACGATTATACGCTTACCGCATTATGGCAAAGGAAAGAGGCGGTCGCCGTGGCCGCAACGAAGGCGAGGCGCAGTCCGAGTTTATCGAGAAGCTGGTGATGGTCAACCGCGTGGCGAAGGTCGTCAAGGGCGGGCGCCGGTTCTCGTTCAACGCCGTCGTCGTCGTCGGTGACGGCAAGGGCCGCGTGGGCGCCGGGCTGGGCAAGGCCAACGAAGTGGCCGACGCCATCTCGAAAGGGACGGAGGACGCCAAGAAGAACCTCATCACCGTGCCGCTCAAGCGGGGCACCATTCCGCACCGCGTGGTCGGGCGGCAGGGCGCGGGCAACGTGCTCCTCAAGCCCGCCGCGCCCGGTACGGGCGTCATCGCCGGTGGCGGCGTGCGCGCCGTGCTCGAATGCGCGGGCGTGACGGACAT
>CBDUCD010000219.1:0-4871 GCA_965365535.1 uncultured Rhodothermales bacterium
GGGGCGGGGTGGCGGGGTGGCGCGTGTAGGCCGGCGCGTCGGGCGCGGGCGTCGGGGCGGGCGGGGGCGGAGCGCCGCCGTTGCGGGCGGCGGTGCGGGCGTCGAGGGCCTGGAGGGCGGCCAGCACGCGTGTGGCGCGCAGCACCCCTTCGTGGGCCACGGCCAGCGTGGGCAGCAGCAGCGCCGCCGCCTGCCAGTGCGCGAGGGCGTCGGGCCAGCGGTGCAGCGTTTCGCAGGCACGCGCCAGCAGCACGTAGGCGGGCGCGTACCCCGGCGCCGCGCGGCACACCTGGTGCAGCAGGCGGACGGCGTCGCCCGCCTCGCCGCGTTCCAGCAGCGAAAACGCCTCTTCGATGCGCGCGACGGACATCAGCTTGGGCTGGATAAGAGGGGTGCAGAAGGGCCGGGCGGTTCCGCAAAGGTACGACACCGCGCTCAGGCCCGCACAAACCGCTGCCGGACGTTCCAGAAGGTGACGAGCGAGAAGCCGAGGGCGAAAACGGCCTGAAACGGCAGGGCCGCCCACGCCCCCATCGCCACGAGCACGCCCAGCCCGGCAAGGGCGTAGAGCGCCAGGAACGCCTCGGCCCACGCCGCGAAAGGCAGGCGGCGGGCGGCGTACGGACTCTGCCACCAGCGCGCCGCGCCGCCCTCCACGCGGAACTTGGCCGTGCGCACAAACGCCGTCTGCCACCCCATCGCGGCCTGGGCAATGGCAACGGTGTTGCTGAGCGCCAGCCCCGCCGAGCCGGCCAGGAAAAGGGGAAACAGCAGCATCCGCCGCGCCCAGTCCCGGTACAGGCGTTGCTGCGCCACGGCGTGGGCCAGCAGGAAGCCCGCGAAGCCCACCAGCCCCACGCCCAGCGCGGCGAAGTACGCCGGCCCCGGCCCCGCGCCTGCCGCGTGCCGGGCCATGAGCAGGGGGTGCAGCAGGCCCGCCAGCAGCAGAAACGGAAACACGCTGTGGGCCGTCAGGTGGAGCACGCCCTGCACCTTGACGCCCAGCGGCAGGGGCGCCCGCAGCAGCCTGCCGATGAGTTTGCGCGTCGTCTCGGCGGCGCCTTTCGTCCACCGGAACTGCTGCTGGCGCAGGCCCTGCATCTCGACGGGCAGCTCGGCGGGGGCTTCGAGGCTGCCCAGGTAGCGGAAGCGCCATCCCGCCAGCTGGGCGCGGTAGCTCAGGTCGAGGTCTTCCGTCAGCGTGTCCGCCGTCCAGCCGCCGGCACCCTCGATGCACGCGCGGCGCCACACGCCCGCCGTGCCGTTGAAGCTCATGAACAGGCCCGCCCGCGCCCGCACGTCCTGTTCGAGGGCAAAGTGGGCGTCGAGGCCGAACGCCTGGATGCGCGTCAGCAGCGAGTACGCGGCGTTGAGGTGGCCCCAGCGCGCCTGCACCATCCCCACGTCGGGCGCGTCGAAGGCGGCGAGGGCTTCGCGCAGAAAGTGGGGCGGCGGCACGAAATCGGCGTCGAAAAGGGCGATAAAGTCGCCCTTCGCCTTTTGCAGCCCGTGCTGGAGGGCGCCCGCCTTGTAGCCCTGCCGGTGGGGGCGGCGCACGTGCGCGATGTCGAGGCCCGCCGCCCGCAGCCGGGCCACGCGCGCGGCCACGAGGGCGACGGTGCCGTCGGTCGAGTCGTCGAGCACCTGGATTTCGAGCTGGTCGCGCGGGTAGTCGAGGGCGGCGCAGGCGTCGAGCAGGCGCAGGGCCACGTGCTGCTCGTTGTAAAGTGGAAGCTGAACCGTCACGCAGGGCAGCACGGCCCCGTCGGAGGGCGCGGCGGGCAACGGGCGGCGCAGGCGCAGGCTCTGCGCCGCCATCCACAGCAGGTTGAGCCCGTACACGAGCAGCACCGCCATGCTGACGGCATAAAGCGCGGCAATGAGCATCGGGGGGTGGAAAACGGGGCGGCGGGAGGGGCGCAAAGGCGGCGCCCGGCGGCGGTTCCGCGCCCGCCGAGGGTTCACGGCCCGCCCGCAACGGCGGCGTCGGGCGGCAGCCCGCGGCGGCCAAAGCGCGCCCGGATGGCGTCGAGCTTTTCGCCGATCTTGGCGATGTCGTAGGGCTTGACGACGTAGTCCGTCACGCCGGCCTCGAAGGCTTCGAGCACGTCGCGGCGGTCGTCGTTGGAGGTCGTCATGACGATGGGCACCTGGGCGTAGCGGCGCGTGCCGCGCAGCATCCGCAGCAGCTCGAGGCCGCTCATGCCCGGCAGCACCCAGTCGAGCAGGATCAGGTCGAAGGTGCCCGTTTTGAGGCACTCGATGGCGTCCTCGGCGCTGGTGGCGACGGTCGTGTCGGCGTAGCCGATGCCCAGCAGCTGCCGCCGCAGCGACAGCGCCATGACGCGGGCGTCTTCGATGATGAGGATGCGCATGGCGGAAAATGCTGCCGGCGGGAGGGTGCAAAAAGTACGGCACACAGCCTCCGAAAGCGCAGAAAGCGCTTCCGGCAGGTGGGCACCCCGTTTGCTGGCACGGCAGGCCGCCCCCTTTTGCCCCCTCTGCCCATGCTGCTCCGCCTGCGCAACGCCGTCGCCTCGATGCACGAAAGCAACGTGCACCAGGAACGGACGGCCAACAACCTCGCCAACGTCAACACGGTGGGGTACAAACGTGATCGGCTGTTCACGACGGCACTTAACGAGCGCCTCAACAATGAACTCGTGCCCGAGAGCGACCGGCTCGTGGAGCAGGGTGCCGACCTGGCCGCCGGCTCGCTCGAACAGACGGGCAACCCGCTCGACGTGGCGCTGCGCGGCGACGGCTTTTTCGAGGCCCTCGACGAAAACACGGGCGCGCTGCGCTACACCCGCGCCGGGCGCTTCACGACGGACGCCGACGGCACGCTGCGCCTGCCCGACGGCCAGGCCGTGCAGGGCGCCGAGGGCAACATCGTGCTGCCGCCCGGCGGCGGCCCCGTCGAAATCGGCCAGGACGGCAGCATCCGGCAGAACGGCCAGGCGGTCGGGCGCCTGCGCGTCGTCACCTTTGCCGACCCCTCCACCCTGCAGCGCCTCGACGGATCGGCCTTTGCCGCCGGCGCCGCCCCGCCCGAAGACGTTGCCGCGCCCGACGTGCTCCAGGGATTCATCGAAACGAGCAACGTCAACGCCGTGCGCGAGATGACCGACATGATCGAGCAGTTCCGCCGCTTCGAGTCGCAGCAGAAGTCCATCCAGACGCTCAACGACCTGCTCGGCCAGCTCGTCCGCGACACGGGCCGGTTCTGACGCCGCCCTCGACCCCCAACCTGAGATAATCCTATGCTCCGCGCCCTTCACACCGCCGCGCTCGGCATGAGCGCCCAGCAGGCCAACGTGGACAACACGGCCAACAACCTCGCCAACACGAACACGACGGGCTTCAAGCGCTCGTCCATCGTGTTCCAGGATTTGCTGTACCAGACCGTCCAGGTGGCGGGCGCCGCCGAGGGGCAGGGCAGCAAGGCGCCCGCGTCGCTCCAGATGGGGCACGGCGCCGCCGCCATCGCCACGATGCGCAACTTCACGCAGGGCAGCTTTGTGGAGACGGGCAACCCCCTCGACCTGTCGGTCAGCGGCGACGGCTTTTTCCAGGTGCAGCGCCCCGACGGCACCCTCGCCTTTACGCGCGACGGCGCCTTCACGGCCTCCGCCGACGGCCAGCTCGTCACGCAGACGGGCCTCGTCGTCGAGCCCGAAATCTCCGTCCCCCAGGACACGCTCGAAATCCACGTCTCCCAGGACGGCGTCGTCAAGGCGCGCTTGCAGGGGCAGCCGGACATGGTGGAGCTGGGCCAGCTCGAACTGGCGCGCTTTTTCAACCCGGCGGGGCTGCGCGCCCTGGGCGGCAACCTCTACGAGCAGACCGAGGCCAGCGGCGAGCCGACGCTCGCCACGCCCGGCCAGGAAGGACTGGGACTGGTGCGGCAGGGCTTTCTCGAAGCATCGAACGTGGATGTGGTGCAGGAGATGGTCAACCTGATATCGGCCCAGCGCGCCTACGAAATCAACTCGAAAATGGTGACGACGAGCGAGGAGATGCTCCAGATCGCCAACAACCTGAAACGGTGATAAATATGTGTTGGCTGGTTTGTTGATAGTTGGTTTGTTAGCGAACAATCAACTCGGCAAACCCGACCAACCCAGCCAACCCGACCATGCGATTTCTCGTGTTGCTGCTCGTGCTCACCGCCCCGGCGTCGGCCCAGCCGCTTGCCGAGGCGGCGGCGCGGTCGCTGGCGGCGCGCTTTCCCGGCGAGGCGGCGGGGCTGGAGGTGCGCGTCGAGCGGGCGCCCGACGCGGTGCTGGCCCTCGACGCGCCGGTCGTCGTCTGGCCCGCCGACGCCGGGGTGCCGCGGGGGCGCGTGCAGGTGCGCGTGCAGACGCCGCACGGCGACGGGATGGGCGTGGCGATGCTGTTCGTGGCCCACTTCGACACCGTCGCCGTCGCCGTCCGCGACCTGACGCGCGACGCGCCCGTGGACGCCGCCGACGTCGTGCTGGACCGACGCGAGACGACGCGCCTGGCCGGCGGCTTTCTCGGCGCCCGCGACTGGCGGCGCCTTGCTGCCGCCGAAAGCTTTGCCACGCGCCACGTGGGGGCGGGCACCGTGCTGCGCCCCGGCGACGTACGCGGCCCTTTTGCCGCCGAGCCGGGCAGCCCCGTTGCGCTCCACTACCGGCGCGGCGACGTGCACCTGGTGCTGCGCGCCCAGGCCCGCGAAGCCGGCCACGTGGGCGACGCCGTCCGCCTCTACGCCGCCGACACGCGCACCACCTACCGCGCCCGCCTCGTCGCCCCCGGCGAGGCCGAATGGCTCGAAACGCTGTGAGATGGCCGCGTCATTTGTCACTGGTCAATGGTCATAGAATCAGGCCGTTGCTCGGCAA
>CBDUCD010000220.1:0-4843 GCA_965365535.1 uncultured Rhodothermales bacterium
GCCGTTCGCGGGGCTGGTCGCGTGGATGAACGGCCAGCCTGCCCGCCGCGTCGCCCTCGACGTGCCTTCCGGGCTGGACGCCACGACGGGCGTGGCGCCGGGCGCGACGTTCCGGGCCGACCTGACGGTCACGATGGCGGCCCGCAAACCCGGCCTGGTGCTGGGCGAGGGGCCTGCCCACGCGGGCCGCGTCCGCGTCGTGGACATCGGCACGCCGCGCGCGCTGCTCGAACGCTGCGGCGACGGCGTGTACCGGACGACGGATCGCTGGTTTTACGCCCACCTGCCGCGCCGCGCCGCCCACGCCAACAAGTACAGCGCCGGCCTCGTCGTGGCCCTGGCCGGCTCGCCCGGCCTCACGGGCGCCCCCGTCATGGCGTGCCTCGCCGCCGCCCGCGCCGGCGCCGGCTACGTCGTCTGCGCCGCCCCGGCAAGCGTGCAATCCACCCTCGCCGCGCACTTTGTCGAGGTGGCGACGCTGGCGCTTCCCGAAACCGCCGACGGGCTGGACCCCGAGGGCGCGCGGGCGGCAGTAGCCGCAAAGCTCGACAAGGCCGGCGCCCTGCTCGTCGGGCCGGGGCTGGGCCGCGCGCCGGGCACGCAGCAGACCATCCGCGACGTGCTGACAGGCTTCGCCGGCCCCGCCGTCGTGGATGCCGACGCGCTGGCAGCCGTCACGCCCGATTTCGTCGCCGCCCACGCCCGGGGCCGCTGGGTGCTGACGCCGCACGAGGGCGAATTCAAAAGGCTCGCCGGCGACGTGTCCCTCGAAAAGCGCGTGGACGTGGTGCGTCAGCACGCCCGGGCGTGGCAGTGCGTACTCGTCCTCAAAGGGATGCCCTCGCTCGTGGGCCTGCCCGACGGGCGCGTCGTGGTGGCGGCGCCGCACAGCCCCGCCCTTGCCACGGCGGGTACGGGCGACATTCTCGCGGGGATGACGGCGGGGCTGCTGGCGGCAGGCGCCGACCCGGCGGTGGCGGCGCTGTGCGCCCTCCACGCCGGCGGACGCGCCGCCCAGCGCTGGAGCCGCCGCCACGCGCCCGCCGCGCTCCAGGCCACCGACCTGCTCCAGATCGTCCCCTCCGTACTCCACCCCGCCGCATGAACTACCGCCGCCTGGCCGGAGCGTGGATGCTCGTCATCCTCGCCCTGATGTCCATTCCGGGGCGCGACCTGCCCCACGTCGAGTTGCAGTGGGCGGACAAGCTGGTGCACGCCGGGCTGTTTTTCGTGCTGGGATGGCTGTGGCTGCGCGGCCAGCCTGCCGTGCGCCCCCGCGCCATCGCCGCGACGCTCGCGCTGGGCGCGGCCTACGCGCTTGCGACGGAACTCTACCAGCTTTTGATGCCCATCGGGCGTTCGTTCGACGTGTTCGACGCCCTCGCCGACGTGGCGGGCGTGGCGCTCGCCACCGCGCTTGGCGCCGCGCGCCAGGCTAAAAAAGATCGGCAAAAGGGCAACCAGGCCCCCTCTACCGTGTCTTAGATTGGACGGCGGCCCCAAGAACCGATCTCTGGCACCCGTCGTACCTTCTCGAACCCTTTTCACGCACAAGCCGGTACTGCTATGGCCCTGCGCAAATCCCCGAAAGCCAACATCAAAAAGGACTATGGCCTGTTTGTTCAGGTGGGCATGGTCGTGACGCTGTTGCTGCTCATCGCCGCCTTCCGGGCCAACTGGTCGCGCGACGAGATTCAGAACGTGGCTCCCGAAGAGCAGGAGCAGATCCAGATGGAAGAAATCATCCGGACGCAGCAGATCGAGACGCCGCCGCCGCCGCCCAAGCCGCCGGAACCCGTCGAGGTGCCCGACGAGCAGGAGCTGGAGGACGTGGACCTCAACCTCGACGCCGACCTCGACCTGGAGGCCCCTGCCGAGCTGCCCCCGCCGCCGCCGCCGCCCGCGCCCACGCCGCAGCCCAAGCAGGAAGAGCCCGAGCCCGAGATTTTCGTCGTCGTGGAGCAGCAGCCCGAACTGATCGGCGGGCTTGAAAGCATCCAGTCGAAAATCACGTACCCCGAAATCGCCAAGCGCGCGGGCGTCGAAGGCCGCGTAATCGTGCAGTTCGTGGTAGATGAGAGCGGCAGCGTGCGCGACCCCGTGGTGGTGCGCGGCATCGGCGCCGGCTGCGACGAGGAAGCCCTCAAGGCCGTCCGCCAGGCCAAGTTCAAGCCCGGCAAGCAGCGCGGCAAGGCCGTCAAGGTGCAGATGACGCTGCCCGTGACGTTCCGCCTCAAGTAAGCACTGCCTTTCGTTTTCCGAGAAGCCTCCTGCCACTCCGCGTGGTGGGAGGCTTTTTCGCGTCCGGGGGGCTACCTTTGCCTTCTGCCCGCGCCGCCCCTCCATGCCTGCCCGTCCCTCCGACCTTTCCACCGACCTGGCCGCCGTGAACGAGGTGGAGGCGCGTTCGGAGCTTCGCCAGTACCTGCACGTGCGGCAGGAGCGGCGCAAGCTGTTTCCGAGCGCGCTGCTCGTGGGCGTGCTGGCGGGCGGCATGGCCGTCGCCTTCCGCATCGTGCTGGCGACGGGCGAGAAGCTGCGCGGGCTGATGGTGGTGTGGAGCCACGGGCTGGGCTGGTCGGGGGTGGTGTGGCCCATGCTGTGGGGTGCCGGCGGCGCCGTGGCGGCCGTGTGGCTGACGCGGCGCTTTGCGCCCGAGGCGGCGGGCAGCGGCATCCCCCACCTGGAAGCCGTGCTGCACCGGCTGCGCCGGATGCGGTGGCGACGCCTGCTGCCCGTCAAGTTTGCGGGTGGCGCCCTGGCCCTCACGAGCGGGCTGGCGCTGGGCCGCGAAGGCCCGACGGTGCAGATTGGCGCGGCCACGGGCGCGGCCGTCTCCGACCTGCTGCGCGTGTCGCACCGCGACCGGCAGACGCTGATCGCCTCGGGCGGCGGGGCGGGCCTGGCGGCGGCTTTCAACGCGCCCCTCTCGGGCCTCGTGTTCGTGCTCGAAGAGGTGCAGCGCGACTTCCGGCCCATGGTCTTTGGCGCGTCGTTTCTGGCGGCGGCCACGGCCAACATCATCGCGCGGGCCGTGTCGGGGCAGTTTCCCGTCTTTGCCGTGCCCGCGTACCCCGTGTCGTCGCTCGTGCTGCTGCCCGCTTTTGCGCTCGTGGGCATCCTGACGGGCGGGCTGGGGGCGGCCTTCAACAAGGGCGTGCTGGCCACGCTCGACGCCTTTGGCGCGCTGGGCCCGCGCCGGCGCATGGCCCTGGTGGCGCTCGTGGGCGCCCTCGTGGGCATCGCGGCGTACTTCGCGCCCACGAGCGTCGGCGGCGGGCACGACATGGCCGAGGAGGTGCTTTACGGGCGCATGGTGCTGTGGATGGTGCCCCTGTGGCTGCTGCTGCGCTTCGGGCTGACGCTGCTCAGCTACGGCACGGACGCGCCGGGCGGCGTTTTCGCGCCCCTGCTGGTGCTCGGCGCCCTGACGGGGCTCGGCATCGGACTCATCGCGCAGCGGTTGTGGCCCGGCTTCGTCCCGTTTCCCGGCGTGTTCGCCGTCGTGGGCATGGGCGCGTGCTTTGCCGCCGTCGTGCGGGCGCCGCTCACGGGCATCGTACTTATCCTCGAGATGACGGGCAACTACGCGCAGATGCTACCCCTCCTGGTGGCGTGCTTTTTCGCCTACATCGTGGCCGACAAGCTGGGCGTGCCGCCGCTCTACGAGGCCCTGCTCGAACGCGACGTGGCGCGGCGCGGCGTGTCGCTGGCCACCGAGGAGCCTGCCGTCGTCGAGATCGAGGTGCAGCCCCAGGCGCCTTTCGCCTACAAGCACGTCCGCGAGCTGGGCCTGCCGCCGGGCTGCGTGCTCGTGGCCTGCCGCATGGGCGACCGCGAGTGGATTCCGACGGCGGACACGCTCCTGGAACCGCACGTGCGCGTAACCGCCGTCATCGCGCCCGAGGCCGAAAACGGCTTTGCCCTGCTGCGCGAAGGGTGCGAGGGGTGAGGTTCGGGGTAGCGAGGTGGTGGGGTTGTGGGTGGCGCGCAAGGGTACGCGAAAAGCGCAGAGGCGGTGCTGGCGCCGGGGCACTGATCCATGTGCCTGGCACCACCGCCGTACCTGTCCCCCTCTCCCGCCTCCAAGTCCACTGCACTCCGTTCTACCGCCGTGCTTTACCCACCACCCCGCTACCCCCCTGCCGTCAGGTGCGTGATGGCACCGTCGGCTTCGCCCACGAGCACGTCGGTTGCCATGCCCAGAAACAGGCCGTGTTCGAGGACGCCCGGCATGGCGTCGAGCATTCGGGCGAGGGCGGGCGCGTCGGGCAGGCCACCGGCGGGCGCCGACGCGTCCACGATCCACAGGCCCTGATCGGTCACGACGGGGCCGTCTTTGCACCTGCCCAGCCGGAGTTCGGCGTGCAGGCCCTCCCCTTCAAGTGCCCGCGTGATGGGCACGAGCGCCATCGGCACGATCTCGATGGGCACGGCGGCCTTTTCGCCCAGCCGCGCCACGCGCTTGCTGCCGTCCACGAGCACGACAAAGCGGCGAGCCTGCGCCGCCACGATCTTTTCGCGCGTCTGCGCCGCGCCGCGCCCTTTGATGAGGTTGAGATGGGGGTCGAACTCGTCGGCGCCGTCGAAGGCCAGGTCGAGGTCGGGCGTCACGTCGAGCGACGAGACGGCGAGGCCGCACGCGCGCATCAGCCGCTCGGAGGCAAACGACGTGGGCACGCCCACCACTTCCAGCCCCTCGCCCTGCACGCGCGCCCCCAGTGCCCGGACGGCCCACGCCGCCGTCGAACCCGTCCCGACGCCCAGCCGCATCCCCGGCTCCACCATACGCGCCACGGCCTCGCCCACACGCTTTTTCTGACTGTCCTGCGGGGTCATGGGG
>CBDUCD010000221.1:0-4774 GCA_965365535.1 uncultured Rhodothermales bacterium
CCGCCGCAGAAGTATTTCGTGGACGTGGTGGACGTGCAACTCGCCCCGAACTCGCCCCTCAGCCGCGCCGGTGTGCTGGCCTACTACGACGCGCTGGGCACGCAGATGGTCGATCTGACCGAAGCCGACGCGACGCTCGATTTGCTCTACCACGCGCCCGTCGAGGTCACCGTTGCCGGGCTGCCCGCGCCCCTCGGGCAGTGCAGCGCGGGCATTCAGGCCGACGGGCGCACGCTTGCCAACGTGCCCGTGCTGGCCGAGTACGACCGCCCGCTGCTGACCATCGCCGTGCAGGAGAATTATGGCGGCGGGCAGGTGTGCGCCGTGCCGGGCGCCCAGGTCAAAATCTTCGACAACATCGCCGACCAGGGCGACCGCGCCATCGTGGACACGACGGACGCGACGGGCAAAATCCGCTACCGCACGTTTGCCCGCTCGCCCGAAGTCACGTCGGGGGCCGTCGTGGACGGCGTGGACCGGTCGTACCAGAAATCGCTCACCGCGTCGGTCAGGGTGCCGGGGCGCGGCACGACGGCGGAAACCGTGTGGGCGATTGTCGAAGGCTACCGCGAGCGCACAGGTGAGTTCGTCTCGGCCACGACGGCGGAGATGCCGCTTCTCGTGCTGCACGACCCGCCCGGCTCGGGCTCGTACGCCTACCTCGAAGAAGGCACGACGTCGTGCTCGCGGCTGGGCAGGTTCCAGCTCACGGGCGGGGGCGCGGGCGTGCTCGTGGATGCCGCGCTGGGCTTCAAAAGCGCCGCCGGCATCTTCATCACCATCGAAAACGGCGCCGCGCTGCTGCTGCAAACCAAGACCATCTTCGGGCGCAACGACCAGCGCCTCGACGGCGGCGCCGACAGCAACATCGAAATCTGCGCCACGACCACCAAGCGCATCGCCACGTCGAGCGACGCCGGGTGGGTGGGCGAAGACCTGATGGTGGGCACGGCCCTCAACCTCAAGTTCGCCCTTGCCGACGACCTCGCGGTCAACGCGTGCCGCATAGACCTGACGGAAAAGCTCGCCACCGACCTGGACGAGACGCAGCCCTTTGCGACGACGTACGTGTACGGCACGACGCACATCGAGCGCTCGCTCATCCCCGCCCTCGAAAACCTCGCCGGGCTCCAGGACGCGACGCTCGAAGGCGACGAGGACGGCAACCACACCATCGAAAAGATCAAGCTTTCCGACGCGCTCGCAAACTGGCACCGCTACCTCGCGCGCAACGACAGCACCGTCGCCGTGGCCTTCAAGGGGCGGGCGAAGTACGAAAACCGCTCGTTCAGCGGCGCCTCGGAGTTCGAGTGGAGCCACACCGCCGACACCACGCGCACGCTGCGCCAGGACGTGACGCAGATTTACATCAACAGCGAAAACGCCATCGGGGCCGTGGCCACCCTCGTGGGCTACGACTCGAAGTTTGCCGCCACCTTCGAGGTGCGGCAGGAGTGGACGACCGAGCGCGACTCGACGCAGCAGAACACCAAAACCGTCGGCTACGTGCTTGCCGACGGCGACGCGGGCGACTTCATGAGCGTGGACGTGGGCACCGACCCGACGTACGGCACGCCCGCCTTCCGGACGGTCAGCGGGCGCACGTCGAACCCGTGGGAGGCGGGCACGCAGCGGCGCGACTGGCCCGAGATTTCCATCGCCCGGCCCGTCGCGCGCGGCGTGGCCGCCAACGGCGCGGCGTCGTTCAGCGTGACGCTCAAAAACAGCAGCGAAAGCAAAGAGCGCCGCCAGTACGTGCTGGGCCTCGCGGGCGAGACCAACAGGGGCAACCTGGGCGTGATGGTGAACGGCTCCCTGCTGGGCAGCACCGCCGTGCAGCGCTACACCCTCGGCCCCGACGAGTCCGTCACGATCCAGATGGAGGCGATTCGCGCGCCCGGCAACGTGTACGACTACGACGACGTGGCGCTGATTTTCTACCCGCAGTGGGAGTACGACTACTGGCTGGGCGACACGCGCTTTCCCGCCACGATGATCGACACGGCGCGCTTCAGCGTCTCGTTCGCGCCGCCGTGCAGCCCCATCACGCTGCTGCGCCCCGAAACGGGCTGGGCGCTGGGGGCGGGCGGCGCGGGCACGCTCGAACTGTTCGCGCACGAGTTCGCCGTCGCCGCGAGCGCCGACACCCGCGTGGGCTTCGAGTACCGGCGCAACGGCGGGCCGTGGCAGACGGCCACGTTCCAGACGGGCACCCAGCTCGCGGGCGCGACCGAGCTTGCCTACACGTGGACGCCGCCGGGCGAGGGTTCTTACCAGGTGCGCGCCTACGCCCAGTGCAAGCTTGCCGGCGGCGAAATAGCCCGGACGGAAACCGTGCCCGTCGAGGGAACCGTCAGCCAGAGCCGCCCGCAGCTTGCCGCCACGCCCCAGCCCGCCGACGGCGCGCTCAACCTGGGCGACGACGTGGCGATTCGCTTTACCCGCGCCCTCGACTGCGCAACCGCCCGCACGGACGACGTGGGCGGCTACCGCGCCCTCGGCCTCCGCACCGCCGACAGCACGTTCGTGCCCGCGGACGCCGTCTGCGAAGGGGGCACCGTCACGCTCAGGCCCCGGCACGCGGCGTTCTGGGCCGAGCACGAGGGCGAAACGTTGACCGCCTTTGTCGCGCCGCCGCGCCGCAACGCGCAGCAGGGCAACCGCGTCGTCGCCGGCCTGACGGACGGGGCGGGCAACCCCATCGCCGACGCAGGCGGAGCCGAAATCACCGCCGAGATCGCGTGGGCGTTTGTGGTGCAGCAGAGCGCCGTCGCCTTTGCGCCCTCCAACGTCGCGGCGCAGACGACGCCCGGCGCCCCGGCCACGCTCGCGGCCACGCTGGCCAACGGGCGCCCGCAGCCCGTTTCGTTCACGCTCGACGGCCCGTTCAAACTGGCCCGGCTGGATGGCAATGGCGCCCCGACAGGCGACTCCGTTGCCGTCACGCCGTCGGTCACCACGGGCCAGATCGTGCCCGGCGGGCAGCAGTCCATCGCGTTTGGCTGGGCGGGCACGACCGGCCTGGGCCGCTACCGCGCCACCCTTTTTGCCGCCCTGCGCGAGGGCACGCAGGCGCTGGGCAGCGCGCCCCTCGAAATGACCGTTGACGTGGCGTGCGCGCCGCCGCCGGCGTGGACGCTCGCGCCGCAGGGCTACGAGTTCTCGATGACGGCGATGGTGCAACTCGTGCTCGACGGCACGGCCTCGCAGGACGAGCGCGACCGCGTGGCCGCCTTCGTGGACGGCGAGCTGCGCGGCACTGCCCCGCTCACGCGCTTCGAGAACGGGATGGGCGGGCAGGCTTTTCTGGCCCCGCTGTCCATCCACAGCAACCGCGAAGCCGGCGAGGCCATCACCGTCCAGGTCTGGGACGACTCCGCCTGCCGCCTTTATGAAGCCACGAGTGCCGCCTTCATCTTCGTGGACGGCGCCGAGCGCGGCACGCCCGCCCGCCCTTACACCGTCTATGCCCCCACCGGCCCCGACGGCCCGGCGATGGTGAACCTGCTGGCCGGCTGGACGTGGTTTTCCACCAACAAAACCCCCGCCGATCCGGCGCTGGGAAGCGTGCTCGACGGGCTGTTCGTCGCCAGCGGCGACCTCGTCAAAAGCCAGACCGCTTTCGCGCTCTACGACGAGCAGGCCGGCTGGGCGGGCTCGCTCGGGCAGATCGTGCCCGGCCCGGCGTACCTGGCGCGGCTCACGGCCAGCAACACGCTCGTGCTCGCGGGCACGCCCGCCGACGTGGCCGGCACGCCCCTGGGCCTGAAAGCCGGCTGGAACTGGGTGGGCTACCTGCCGCCGCAGCCCTACCCGGTAAACCACGCCCTGCAACACGTCGCCGCCCAGAACGACGACCTGGTGAAAGGGCAGTTCGGCTTTGCGCAGTTTCTCGACGGCTACGGCTGGATTGGCTCGCTGGCCGAGATGCGCCCGGGTGAGGGTTACATGATAAAGCTGCACGCCCCGGCGACGTTTACCTACCCCGTCGTGGCGCCGCCGGCTGCCGCCCTGGCCGCCGCCGCACCGCTGCACGCCGCCGGCGAGGCCGCCGCGTCGCGGGTCGCCGGAGGCGACGCCGCCCCGGCCCCCGCCGCAAAAGCCGACGCCCCGCTGTGGACGGTGGACCCGGCGCGCTTCGAGCACTCGATGTCCATTACCGCCACGCCCGAGATGGATGGGGTGGCCGTCACGGCGGCGGGGTCGCTGGTGGCCGCTTTCGCCCCCGGCGCCGACGGCAAGCCCGAGGTGCGCGGCGTGGCGCCCGTGCAGTACGTGCCGGCCCTGTCGCGCCACCTGGCGTTTCTGTCGGTGTACAGCAATGCCGCCGAGGGCGAGACGCTGCACTTCGAGATCTACGACGCCGGCGCCGACGCGACGGGCAAAGCAGGCGCCTCTATGGGCTTTACGGCCAACGGCGTCGTGGGCACGCTCCAGGCCCCCGTCGTTTTCGACCCGTCCGTCACCACGGCGCTCGACGCGGGCGCGGGCATCCCGGCCACGTTTATGCTGCTGCCCAACCGCCCCAACCCGTTCTCGGCCACGACGACCATCCATTACGGGCTGCCCCAGGCCGCCACGGTGCGGCTCGTCGTCTTCGACCTGCTGGGCCGCGAGGTGATGCGCCTCGTGGATGAACGGCAGGGGGCGGGCTACCACGCCGTCACGCTGGGCGCCGACGCCCTCGCCAGCGGCGTGTACGTGTACCGCATCGAGGCGGGCGACTTCCAGGCCACGCGCCGCATGGTGCTGGTGAAGTAGCCCCTCCGGCGGC
>CBDUCD010000222.1:0-4738 GCA_965365535.1 uncultured Rhodothermales bacterium
CGGCGCGGTCGGCGGGCGCGTCCGTGGCGGGCTCGCGCCAGTCGCAGTTGTTGGTCATGCCGATCATGCCGCCCTGGCTTTCGTAAAACTCGCGGCGGTACACGTCGGCGGCCCGCCCGTGGGCGCGCAGCAGCTCGTGGCCGGCGCGGTACGGCTCGCTCGTGGACACGCGGCCCGGCGCGAACACGCCCTGCCCGTAGCCCAGCACAGCCGTCACCCACGCCTCGTTAAAGGTGATCCAGTGGCGCACGCGGTCTCCGAAATGCTTGAAGCAGATGCGGGCGTAGTCGGCGAAAAACTCTGCCATGCGCGGGTTCAGCCAGCCGTCGTGCTCGGTCTGGAGGGCGAGGGGCAAGTCCCAGTGGTGCAGCGTCACCCACGGCGTGATGCCGCGTTCGACGAGGGCGTCAATGAGGTTGGAGTAAAACTGGAGGCCCTCGGGGTTGGGCGGGCCGTAGCCCGTGGGCTGGATGCGCGGCCACGAGATGGAAAAGCGGTACGCTTTCAGCCCCATCGCCGCCATCAGGTCCACGTCTTCGAGCCAGCGGTGGTAGTGGTCGCACGCCTGGTCGCCCGTGTCGCCGCCGCGCGTTTTGCCCGGCGTGTGCGCAAAGGCGTCCCAGACGGACAGCCCCTTGCCGCCTTCGAGCCACGCGCCTTCGATCTGGTAACTGGACGTGGCGGCGCCCCAGGTAAAGCCGTCGGGGAAGTGGAGCATGGCAGCGGCAAGTCGGGCTGGAAATGGAGAAGGGAGAGGCACATTGGAAGCGCTCCCGCATTTACTCAATTAAGTTTATTAAATTAAGCCCGTCAACTTCCGAAAGGCACGCCGGCAGGAAAAATCCACACGCCTTCGGCTCTTCGCCCTGAACCCATGACCTCATGACGTGATGACGTCAGGTATTCCTGACCGCCCCCTATCGCGCCAACCCTCTCTTGCCATGAACCCACGCCTTTTCGCGGCTCTCGCGGGCCTCCTCCTGTGCGCGCTGCCTGCCGCGGCGCAGCAGACGATCCGGCTCAACCAGGTCGGCTTTTACCCCGACGGGCCCAAGGTGGCCGTGGCGCTCGCGCCCGCCGCCGACTCGTTTTTCGTGCGCCCGGCAGGAGGCGGCGAGGCCGTCTGGGCGGGCGCGCTGGGCGCGGCGCAGACGTGGGCGCCCTCGGGCGAAGTGGTGCGGCTGGCCGACTTCTCGGCGCTGCGCGCGGCGGGGCGGTTCGTGGTCGAGGTGCCGGGGGCGGGCGTGTCGTACCCGTTCAGCATCGCGGGCGGCGTGTACGACGGCGTGGCGCGGGCCGCGCTGAAAGCCTTTTACTACCAGCGCGCCGGCCTCGCCCTCGCGCCCCAGTGGGCCGGCGTGTGGGCGCGGGCGGCGGGCCACCCGGACACCCGCGTCCTTGTCCACGCGTCGGCGGCGTCGCCGGGCCGCCCGGCGGGCACCGCTATCTCGGCGCCGCGCGGCTGGTACGACGCGGGCGACTACAACAAGTACATCGTCAACTCGGGCATCAGCACGGGCACCCTGCTCCAGCTTTACGAGCACTTCCCCCGGTACTACGACGTTCTCGACGTGAACATCCCCGAAAGCGGCAACGGCGTGCCCGACGTGCTCGACGAGGTGCTGTGGAACGTCCGCTGGATGCTGGCCATGCAGGACCCCGCCGACGGCGGCGTCTATCACAAGCTGACGCACGCCAACTTTAGCGGCATCGTGACGCCCGACCGGGCGACGGCGCCGCGCTACGTCGTCCAGAAGGGCACCGCGGCGGCGCTCGACTTTGCCGCCGTGATGGCGCAGGCGAGCCGCGTGTTTGCCGGCTTCGACGGGGCGCTGCCCGGCCTGTCGGACACGCTGCGCACCGCCGCGCTGGGCGCGTGGCGCTGGGCGCGGATGCACCCGAACGCGCGCTACAGCCAGAGCAGCCTCAACGCCGCCTACGACCCCGACATCTCGACGGGCGAGTACGGCGACGGCGACTTTTCGGACGAGTTCGACTGGGCGGCGATGGAGCTTTTCGCCACGACGCGCGCCGACAGCTTTCTGGCCATCACGCGGCCCCTCAGCCCCATCCAGATGTCGCTGCCGTCGTGGCCGGGCGTGCGCACGCTGGGCTACTACACGCTGCTGCACCACCGCGCCGCGCTGGCCGGCAGCGTAGATACGACGGCGCTGCGGCAGCGCCTGCTGGCGTGGGCCGACGGCTTCGTGGCCCGCAAGGCAGCGTCGGCGTACGGCGTGGCCCTGGGTTCGGGCGATTTCTACTGGGGCAGCAACGGCGCCGTCGCTAATGTCGGCATCGCGCTCGTGCAGGCGTACCGGCTCACGGGCAAGTCCGCGTATCTCGACGCCGCCCGCGCCCACCTCGACTACCTGCTGGGCCGCAACGCGACGGGCTACTCGTTCGTGACGGGCATCGGCTCGCGCACGCCCCGGCACCCGCACCACCGCCCCTCTGAGGCCGACGCCGTGGCGCTGCCCGTGCCCGGCCTGCTCGTGGGCGGCCCCAACCCCGGGCAGGAGGACGGGTGCGCGTACCCGTCGAAAAACCCCGCGCAGTCGTACGTGGATACGTTTTGCAGCTACGCTTCCAACGAGATCGCTATCAACTGGAACGCGCCGCTCGCGTACCTCGCCGGCGCCCTCGAAGCCCTCGCCTCGCCCACGGGGATGCCCGTCGAGGTGGAGACGACGGGCGCGGCGGACAGGCCCCTCTCCCCCCCGACGAGCTACCCCGAGCCTTTTACCGACACCACGACGATCCGCTTTTCGCTCGACCGGTCGTCGGCGGTGCGGGTGACGGTGGTGGACGTGCTGGGCCGCATCGTCGGGCGCATCGCCGATGGGCGGGTGCGCGGGCCGGGCGTCCACGAGGTCGTCTTCGACGGCGCGGCGCTGCCCAGCGGTGCCTACCTCTACCGCATCGAAGCCGAAAGGCGCGTGAATACGGGCCTGATGACGCGCGTGCAGGCGCGCTGAGCAGGGCGGCAGGCGCGGGGCCGTCAACCTTTTGGACGCTGCCCCCGTTCAGCCTGCCGGGCGCCCCCGATCCTCTGCTTCCGCCTTTCTCCCATGCCTGACGCCTCTGCCTTTGTCGCCGTGTTCGTGTTCGGGCTGGCGGGCAGCCTGCACTGCGTGGGCATGTGCGGGCCACTCGTGCTGCTGCTGGCGCAGGATCAGCCCTCGGCCCTCCAGCTGCAACTCCGGCAGGTGCTTTACTACGCGGGCAAGACGGCGGCGTACGCCGTGCTGGGCGGCGTAGCGGGCGCGCTGGGCGCCGGCCTGGGCGCCCTTTTCGCGGGGATGCAGAGCGTGCTGAGCGTGGCGCTCGGGCTGCTGCTGGTGGCGATGGGCGTGGGGCTGCTGCGCAACGCCCGCTGGCTCGAAGGCGGCGGGCTGCTGGCGCGGCTGCCGGGCTTCCGCGCCGCGCTCGCGTTTTTCGTCCGCCGCCGCAGCGCGGCCTCCACGCTCGGGCTGGGCTTTCTCAACGGCTTCCTGCCGTGCGGGCTCGTGTACGCCGCCCTCGCCATGGCCGTCGCCACCGGCTCGGCGGCGGAGGGCGCCCTCACGATGGCCGTTTTCGGGCTCGCGACGATTCCCGCGCTGTTCGCCGTGGCGGTGTCGGGCTACCTCTTGCGGCCCGGACGCCGGGCCGGCCTGAGTCGCCTCGCGGGCGTCGTCGCCGTGGGCGCGGGCTGCCTGACGGTGCTGCGCGGCACGCCCCTCATGGGCCACGTGATGCACCTGCTGCACGGCATGTAGGCGCGCAGCCGCCGCCGTCGGGAGGGTTGAAAAAGGAGGGCGCGGCAGAACACCTCTCGCGGCGCCTGTCGGGCTAGTTTCTCGAAACCGCCCGCCCGCAATCCAGCACCCCTGCCGGCGTGCTGCCCCTGGTTTGCGGGTTCGTCGGGACGGGGCATCGCCACCTACTCGTTTTTCCACAGCGTCCACCGGAACGCCTCTGCCTTTGTGGCCCGGAAAATCGTGGCGTGCTCTTCGTCGTCTCGCGGGCTGTACGTCCACTTTAACCCTGCCGGGGCGTGGTCTCTCAGGACCGCAGCGAGCGAGTCCGCCGCTGGCCGGATCTCCGGCGTGTTGGCCGCCGTGAACCAGAGCATCAGCCCCGGGCTGTCCATGCCGGCCAGCCGCCCCTCGGCTCGCCGGACCAGCTCCCGGTTGTTCCAGTAGAGCGCCGGGTCCATGGCCATGTACCGGTCGAACAGGCCGGGTTCGAGAAAGAACGTCTCCACGACAAAGCTCCCCGCCGCCGATTCCCCTACAATGGCCCGCTGATCCGTGACGCGGTAGCGCCGCCCGATCTCCGGCATCAACTCCCCACCGATAAAGGCGCGGAAGAGGCCAGAGCCCCCCGCCAGCGGGGCGAGCTCCAGGTCGCGCGCAACCGTGGTCGGCCCGTTGAGGTCGCGGCGGCGCACCGTGTTCTCGATGCCGACGACGAGCACGGGCGCGATGGCGCCCCTGCGGATGAGGCTGTCAATGGTCTGCGTGATGTGGGGAAAATCCTCTTCGACCCCGCCGTCTGGCATGTACAGCACGGGATAGGCCCGGCTGCCTTGCTCGTAGCCCGGAGGCGTGTAAACGTTGACCCGGCGCAGCTCCCCAATGGCGTCCGAGTGCAGCGTGAACGTGTCGTGGGGGAGGACAGGGCCGTTTAGAGCGGTGTGGCCGCACCCGGCGGCGGCGACGCCCACGGCGAGTGACGCCACGAGTCGTCTCAG
>CBDUCD010000223.1:0-4731 GCA_965365535.1 uncultured Rhodothermales bacterium
TTAGGACAGACCTCGTGCGCTAAAATGGCTAAAACGATGGAGCGAGCCGCCGTTTATCACACCGACCCCGACATTCTGGGCGGCACGCCGGTCTTTACCGGCACCCGCGTCCCTGTAGGCACGCTGCTGGTTTACCTGCGCAAGGGCAAGCGGATTGATGACTTTCGCGACGACTTTCCCACCGTGACCCGCGAGCAGGCCGAGGCGCTTCTCGAGCTGGCAGAGCGGGAACTGGTGGCCGAGGCATGATTCGGGTCCTGCTCGACGAGAACCTGCCGCGCAGGCTGAAATGGTCGCTGGGGGCGGAAGTGCTGACCGTGCCGGAGCGCGGGTGGAGCGGGGTCAAAAACGGCCTGCTGCTCCGGTTGGCAGCCGCAGAGTTCGACGTGCTGCTGACGATGGATCGCGGCATCAGGTATCAGCAGAACCTGACGGGCATCGAGCTGTGCCTGATCGTGCTCTCGGCTGTCAGCAACGATATAGACGACCTCCTTCCCCTCGTGCCGTCCATCAACGCGGCGCTGGAAAAAGCGGCGCCGGGCCTCGTGATCCACGTGGCCGCGTAGCGCCGCCTCACGCCACGCCGCCCGGCCCGCCGAAGTGGAAGCCCTCGCCCGGCGACGACACCTCGTCAATCTCGCCGAAAGCCCGCTCGTAGCGCGCGATGTTGTCTTCGAGGGCGTGCAGCAGGCGGCGCGCGTGCTGCGGCGTCACGATGATGCGGCTTTTGACGCGCGCCTGCGGCAGCCCGGGCATCACGCGGATAAAGTCGAGAATGAACTCCTCGGGCGAGTGCGCGATCATGACGAGGTTGCTGTAAGTGCCCTCGGCCATGTCCTCGGACAGTTCGATGTTGAGCTGCGGGGCGCCGCCACCGGGCGCGTTGGAAGGGTTGTCCATAGTGTAAAATTCAGTTGCTGCCCGGCTGCCCGGCGGCAAGGGCCGAGATGAGGTCGGTGCGGGTGAGGATGCCGTAGCCGCCGCCGGGCGCGGGGTGCACGAGCACGGCGCCCATGCCGCCGTCGAGCACCGCCGACAGCTGGTCGAGCGGGGCGCCGGGCGGCACGACGGGAAACGCCTCGTGCATCACGTCCGCCACGCGGGCCGTCCGCGCGTCGGGCGAGGCGATGAGTTGGGACAGGATGATGGACTCGTTGATGCTGCCCACGGGCGCGTCGCCGTCGAACACGGGCATCTGCGAAATGCCGTGCCGGCTCATCTGCGCGATGGCGTCGCCCAGCGCGTCGCCCGGCGCGGCGGCAATGAGGGGTTCGCCGGCAGGTTTGCGGCGCGCCATCACGGCGCCGGCGGTGAGGTGGCCCCGGCGTTCGAGAAAGCCGTGGCCCTCCATCCACGCGTCGTTGTAGGTTTTCGAGAGGTAGCGGAAGCCCGAGTCGGGCAGCATCACGACGACGACGTCGGTGGGGCGCAGCGTGTCGCGGTGGGCGGCGAGCCAGTCGAGGGCGCCGGCCACGGCCATGCCGCACGACTGCCCCACGAACAGGCCCTCCTCGCGCGCCAGCCGCCGCGTGGTCAGCATCGCCGTCCGGTCGTCCACGCGCACGAAATCGTCCACGATGTCGAAATCCATGTTGCCCGCCAGGATGTCCTCGCCCACGCCCTCGGTGAGGTACGGGTAGATTTCGGCGTGGTCGAACTGCCGGGTGTGCCAGTATTTGTAGTAAACGGACCCGAACGGATCGACGCCGATGATTTTGAGGTCGGGATTCTGTTCTTTCAAAAACCGCCCCGCCCCGCTGATCGTGCCGCCCGTGCCCGCCGTCGAGACGAAGTGCGTGACGCGGCCCTCGGTCTGCGCCCAGATTTCCGGCCCCGTCGTGTCGTAGTGCGCCTGCGCGTTGGCCGGGTTGTCGTACTGGTTGAGATAGACGGCGCCGGGCGTTTCCGCGGCCAGCCGGCGGGCGACGCTGTAGTACGAGCGCGGATCGTCGGGGGCGACGGCCGTGGGGCACACGACGACCTCGGCGCCGAGGGCGCGCAGCACGTCGATTTTCTCCTGGCTCTGCTTGTCCGTCGTCGTGAAGATGCAGCGGTAGCCGCGCGCGATGGCGGCAATGGCGAGGCCCGCGCCCGTGTTGCCACTCGTGCCCTCGACAATGGTGCCACCGGGCCGGAGCCGCCCGTCGCGCTCGGCGGCCTCGATCATGGCCCGCGCAATGCGGTCTTTGACCGATCCGCCGGGGTTGAAAAACTCCACCTTGCCCAGCACCGCCACCGGCACGCCCTGCGCCACGCGGCCCAGCCGCACGAGGGGCGTCTGCCCGATGGTGTCGAGTACGCTGTCGGCCCACATAAAAGACGAGTGCTTATCTTTGAAAGAATCCTGCTACGCAGCGGGGGCGCGAAGATACGCGCCACCCGCAACGTGCTTCCCCGTCCACCCGTTTTTCCCCCGCACTTCGTGGAAAACCCCGCCAGCACCGACGGCAGCTTTGTCGAGTCCGAACTGCTGGTGGCCTCTTTCGCGTGCAACGGGCAGGCGGCCCACCGCGACGCCGTCTGGAAGCACTACTTCGGCGCCGCCGCCGACCCGTGGGAGCGCCTCGCGCCCGACGACCGGACCGTGGCGCGCCGCTTTGTGCAGGAGGCGGCCCAGGGCACGCTTTTCACCCACCAGCTACTCACCCTCACCGTCCCCCACCGCGACGAGCCGGTGCCCGTCCTGCTCAACTTCCAGCCCGTCTATGGCCCCGACGTGCCGCCGCGCGTGCTGGCCGTAGCCGTGACGGGCGAAGTCCTTGCCGAGCCGACCTCGTGGATGGTGGCGCAGACCAAACGCCACCGCCTCGAAACCCTCGGGCGCATGACGATGGGCATCGCCCACGACTTCAACAACCTGCTCAGCGGCATCCTCGGCCACGCCGAGCTGCTGCTCGAAGGCGCGGGCCAGCCCCTCGGCGCCGCCGCCATCGCCGAGCACGTGGGCACCATCAAAAGGGCGGCGCTGGACGGGGCCGAGGTGGTGAGCAAGATCCAGCGCTTTATCCGGCAGGAGAAAAAGGCCCACAGCGAACTGCTCGACGTGCGCGAGGTGCTG
Organism: uncultured Rhodothermales bacterium; assembly: GCA_965365535.1. GTDB lineage: Bacteria > Bacteroidota > Rhodothermia > Rhodothermales > BA12 > CBDUCD01. The sequence continues at coordinate 3,059 of CBDUCD010000223.1, forward strand.
AATGAGTCGCTCGCCCTCACGCGCCCCTACTGGTACAACGAGCCGCGCCGGCAGGGCATCCAGATCGAACTCTACACGCAGCTTACCGCCGTGCCCCGCATCATGGGGTCGGGGTCGGAGCTGCGCGAGGTGTTCGTCAACATGGTTCTGAACGCCGTGCAGGCCATGCCCGAGGGCGGACGGCTGCGCGTGGCCTGCCGCCCCCTCACCGACCGCCGCCAGGTCGAAGTCATTATCGAGGACACGGGCATCGGCATGACGGACGAGGTGGCGGCGCGCATTTTCGAGCCGCTCTACACCACGAAAGGCGAGCAGGGCACGGGCATGGGGCTGGCCGTCTCGTACGGCATCATCCAGTCGCACGAGGGCGCCGTGGCGGTGCAGTCGCGCCCGCAGCAGGGCACGCTGTTCCGCATTACGCTGCCCGCCGCCGCCGACCAGCGGGGCGCCCGCGAGGCGCCGTCCGAGACGGCCCCCGCCGCGCGCGGCACCATTCTGCTCGTGGACGACGAGCCGATGGTGAGTGGCGTGCTGGCCAAGCTGCTCGAACGCCGCGGCCATACGGTCGAGACGGCGACGGGCGGCGCCGACGCCCTGGCCCGCGCCGCCGAAAAACGCTTCGACGTGGTGGTGACCGACCTGGGGATGCCCGAGATGAACGGGCGCGCCCTCGCCGCCCGCCTCCACGCCCTCTACCCCGCCCTGCCCATCCTCCTCCTCAGCGGCGACACGGAGCCCGGCGGCGCCGACGACACCATTGCCGAAGTGCTCGCCAAGCCCTTCCGCATTGGCGAGGTCGAGGCGGCGTTGCAGCGCGCGCTGCGCTAGGCGCGCCCGCGTCACAATGGCAGGGCGGCGGGTTTGGCAAGGCCGTTGCGATTAGGGCAGCACCTGCCCGGAAGGTTCGCGTTGGGCGCCTCTCCTGCCCTTTCGGCACCCGGGCTTTTTCTCCCGCCAGACCCCATCTTCATGATACCCTTTCTTTTTGCCGACCCCGACCGCGAGCAGAGCATCCCCCTGCCGACGGCCGACGAAGAGCAGGAAATGAGCCAGTCCGACGTGCCTGTCGAACTGCCCATCCTGACGCTGCGCAATACGGTGCTTTTCCCCGGCGTGGTGCTACCCATCACGGTCGGGCGCGACGCCTCGCTCAAGCTCGTCAAAGACGCCTTTGCCGCCGACCGACTTATCGGCGTGGTTGCCCAGCGCGATGCTGAGATCGAAGACCCCGGCGTGGACGACCTCTACACCTTCGGCACGGTCGCCACGATTCTCAAGCTCATCAAAATGCCCGACGGCTCGAAAAGCATCGTCATCCAGGGCAAGCGGCGCTTCGAGGTCGAGGAGTACGTGCAGCAGCAGCCCTACCTGCGCGCCCGCGTGACGGCCCTCGAAGAACCCTCCGACGCCTCCGACCGCGTCGAGGTCGAGGCGCGCATCCGCTCCATCAAGGAGCTCGCCATCCAGATCGTCAACCTGAGCCCGCACCTGCCCAGCGAGGCCGCGTACGCGATCCAGAACATCGACTCGCCCACGTTTCTCATCCACTTTATCGCCTCCAACCTCCAGATCGAGGTGGGGCCCAAGCAGCAACTGCTCGAAACCAACTCCCTTATCGAGCGCGCCGACCTGGTGACCGACCACCTCAAGCGCGAAATCCAGGTGCTCCAGCT
>CBDUCD010000224.1:0-4722 GCA_965365535.1 uncultured Rhodothermales bacterium
CCGCCTCGAAGGCGCCCTGTGCCAGCACCGACACCTCGCGGCCCAGCACGTCGTAGAGCGCGAGGCGCACGTCCTGAGGCGTGTCGAGCGTAAAGGCGATGGTGGCGGCGCCGGCAAACGGGTTGGGCAGGTTCTGCGACAGCCCGAACACGTCGGCCTCGCCGCTTTCGATGCCCGTCAGCGCAAAGGCCGGGTCCACGTTGACCTCGCGGCCGCAGCTATCCACGATGCGGACAAAGAAGGCCACGCGCGCCACCTCGGCTTCCAGGCGCGAGATGGGGAAGCGCACCGTCGTCGGCGAGGCCGCCGCGAAGGTGAACACGTCGCCCACGCGGGTCACGCCCGGCAGCACGTTTTCGGTCGCGTTCTCAGGGGCGCCCACGACGAGGTTGCGCGTGCTGTAGAACTCGAACGTCGTGCCACCTGCCGGCACGTTGAGCTCGACGAAGGCGCGCGTCTGCGCCGCGTTGAGCACGTAGCCACCCGCGTACTGGGGCACCGTCGTGTCGTCGTCGCAGACGCAGCCCACGGCCGGGGTCGCCGCAGCGGTGCCCGCCGTGGCGGTGCGCTGCGAGCCATCGGGGCCCTTGAGCGTCCAGACGAGGTTGCTCGACCCGTCCCACGCGACTTCGAAGGCGGCCACCACGCGGCCGGGCTGGAACGTCGTCGTCTGGCTGCGGTCCTGCGGGTTGGGCGAGAACCGGTTTTTGCCGCCCACGGGAATCGTCACGGCCACGGGGCCGTCGTTCTGGTAGCCATAGACGGCGCGGAAGGTGCCGTCGCACTGGGCGGCGACGCTTTCGAGGATGGGCCGCACGCCAAAGCGCAGGCCACCGTCGAGGTCGAGGTAGTTGTCGCCGATGTTGATCGTGACGAGGCCCGACTTGCCCGTGTTGTCGAGGTCGCTGTCGCCCGCCGTGCCGCCCTGGTAGCGCTGCGTGATGGAGTACGGGTAGTTCGAGATCTGGACGTAGTAGCTGCCGGGCATGAGGCCCGTGAACAGGTACTTGCCGCCACCGCTCGTCAGCTGCGAAGCGATCTCGACGTTCGCGCTGTTGAACAGCTTGACGGTCACGCCGTCCACGCCGGGCTCACCCACGTCCTGCACGCCGTCGCCGTTCACGTCCAGCCAGATCACGTCGCCCAGCCGGGCGCTGGCGCACGCCTTGTTGACGTTCTCGTTGAGGCCCCACTTGAGAATCTTGTCGGACGGGTGGCCGACATCTTTGATGAGCGTGGGGATGATGTCGCCCAGGTACACGTCCGACTGCCACGCGCACGCCGGCATGTCAATCTTGACGGTGTACTTGATGCCGCCCCAGTACGTCTCCGTCTTGTTGTCGAAGACCACCTGCGCCTCGAAGGGACGGGCCTTGCCGCCGGGCAGCATGTACGAGGTGAAGCTCATCTTCACCGGGCACGCGCCCAGCGGAAGCTGAATGGTGGCCGTGCCGCCGTTGACGGTTACGTAGCTCGCAATCTGCGACTTGTTGAGGGTTTTGCACAGGGTTTTGGCCTGGTCGGTAAAATCGCCCACGGGCAGGCCCGTGATGAGCTCGGCGTAGGCCGAGCCGACGAGGCTCTGGGGAATCTGGCCCGGTTCGACCTGGTCGGAATAGACCTGGGCGCTGAGGGGCCGGGCCATCATGAGGCCCATCAGCACCAGCACGAACGTGTAGATACGTCGCATGAGAAGAGGAGGGTGAAGAGGTGTGAGGTGAGGGCTGTAGAAAGCCCCTTTCGCCGGTCTGCAAAACATGGCAGGACGGCTGAAAGGGGCTTTTCCATCGCCGGGGGGACGCACTTCGGGGAGGGGAGAAGCGCGCCTTTTTGCGACTTGGCGAAGTAACAAACATGTTCTGTGCCCCAACAACGGGCCTTTTGCCTGCAACAGCAGGTCGCGCCACAACAGGCACTTTTCAGCGCAAAGGACGCGGGGGGCGTGCGCCATCTGGCGCATGGGCTTTTTCTCGAACGGCGCAAAGGTCACCTTTTACCCCGTTTTGGCGGGCCGTTGACACGTCCGGGCGGGGGCGGGTACATTGGCCTTTCCGCGTGTGGCGCGGTGCTCTGCCCATTTCCAGTCTCGCTTTTTCGTGCGGCCTCGCCAGCGCCCCCATGATCCGCACGCTTGCCGCCCTTTCCGTCCTCGTAGCTGCTGCCCTCGCCGTGACGTTTTTAGAACCGCCCCTCCTCTACGTGGCCGCCGGCCTGCTCGTGCTGCTGTTCCTGTTCGTGCTGCTGGGCGGGATGCGCCGCAAGCGCCGCCCCGCGCCCGTGCGCCCTGCCGCCGACCGCGGTTCGGGCAGCGACCTGCAAGACCTGGGCATCCTCGAAATCCGCCCCCGCGAAAAGGGCACGCGGGCCGCCGCGGCCCCCGACGAGGCGCCGCCTGCCGTGCCCGAGGAAAGCGCCGGGGCGCCGCTGCCGGGCGCCATCCCCGAAGAAGCGTCGGCGGTGGCGCCCACGCGGTCGGTCGTGCGCATCAAGACGGCGCCGCAGCGCCCCAACCCCGACGAGGTGACGCCCGAGCAGGAGGCGCAGGCGGCCCTCGAACACCTGCTCAACGCCCTGCTGCACGCCTCGGGCGCCCACACCGTGTGCCTGCTGCGCGAGGAAAGCGGCCCGAGCCGCCGCTACCACATCGCCCACATCGTCTCGCGCAACGCGTACGCCCGCACCGAGGGCGCTTTCGTGGCGCGGGTGCCGTTTGCCGAAGGCCCCGACGCCGTGCTGCACGTCATCGGGGGCGACGTGAAGCTGGGCGCGCTGCGCTACTACCGCGAAGAACTCGAAGCGCTGCGGCGCCTGCTGGCCGTAAGCCTCACGCGCGGCGGCCAGCGCTACGTTCTCGCCGCCGACTCGATGGAGGACGAGACGCTGGCCACGCCGCGCGCCCGCTTTCTCATCGAGAGCACGGCCCGCATGATCGAGCAGGTCGAGCGCGGCGCCCCGTCGCCCGTCTATGCCGTGCCGTCCGGCCCGCCCGACCCTGCCGCGCCGCGCCCCCGCAGCGAAATCATCGCCGAGGAGATGGCCGGCGCGCCCGACCGCCAGCTCGCCCTCGCCCTTGTCCACCAGGCCGCCGAGGACGAGCACGACCTGGACGCGCAGGAGGCCGCTTTCGAGGCGACGCTGCGCCAGGCCGCCCCCGACGTGCGCATCGAACGCTTTGGCGAGATGACCTTTGGCGTGTTCGTGCACGGCCCCATCGAAAAGGCCGAGGCGTGGGTGGGCGACCTCTACACGCACCTCACCAGCACCGCCGACAGGCCCGTCAACATCGGCATGGCCTTTCTCTCCGACCGGCACGAAACGCCCGCCGACCTGCGCGCCGACGCGACGGAAGCGCTGCGCGACGCCTTCGAGAGCGGCCAGCCCGTCCTGTTCGGATAGATGCCCCTTTTCGCCACCATCGTACTCGACGGCGTGGGCATCGGCGCCCAGCCCGACGCCCACCTGTACGTCGAGACCGACGCCGATACGCTGGGCCACGTCATCGCCCGCGAGCGCCCGCACCTGCCCCACCTCCAGGCCCTCGGGCTGGGCAACATCCGCCCCTTCGACGGGCTCAGCCCCACGGACACGCCGGGTGCCGCGTGGGGCAAGATGCGGGAGGTGTCGGCGGGCATGGACTCGACGACGGGGCACTGGGAGATGGCCGGCCTGCGCCTGGAAACGCCGTTTCCGACGTACCCGGGCGGTTTTCCATCCGAACTCGTCGCGCGTTTCGTCGAGGCGACGGGCTGCGGCGGCGCCCTCGACGGCGGCGTGGCCTCGGGCACCGAGGTCGTCGAAAGGCTGGGCAGCGCGCACCTGGCGACGGGCCACCCCATCGTGTACACGTCGGCGGACAGCGTTTTTCAGGTCGCGGCGCACGTCGAGCGGGTGCCCCTCGAAACGCTGTACGCGTGGTGCGAAGTGGCGCGCGAAAAGGTGTGCACCGGGCCGGACGCCGTCGGGCGCGTCATTGCCCGGCCCTTTGGCGGCGCGCCGGGTGCGTTCGCGCGCCTTTCCGAGGGGCGCCACGACTACTCGCTGCCGCCGCCGGCGCCGCCCCTCCAGGCCGTCCTTCAGGCGCATGGCGTGCGCACGGTCGCCATCGGCAAAATCAGCGACCTGTTCGCGGGCGTCGGCTTCAGCGAGAGCTTCAAAACCCGCTCGAACGCGCAGGGCATCGCCCAGACCATTGCCCAACTGCGGATGCTGGGCGCCTCCGACCAGCCCGCCTTCGTGTGGACGAACCTGGTGGATTTCGACCAGGAGTACGGCCACCGCAACGACGCGCCCGGCTTTGCCCGCGCCCTCGAAGCCTTCGACAGCGCCCTGCCCGACCTGCTGGGTGCCCTGCCGGCGGGCAGCCGCCTCGTCATCACCGCCGACCACGGCAACGACCCGACGACGCCCGGCACGGATCACAACCGCGAGTTCGTGCCCCTCGTCGTCGTGGGCGAGGCGCCGCGCAACCTGGGCCTGCGCGCCACCTTTGCCGACCACGCCGCCAGCGCCGCCGCGTACTTTGGCGTCCCCTTCGCCGCCGGCGAGGCGTGGTGAGGTTGTTCGGGTTGGCTGGGTTTGTTAACCATAGGAGTCAGGCCGTTAGTCGGCAAACTCCTCCCTTGAGGGAGGTGGCGCGTAGCGCCGGAGGGTGTTCGCCACAGAGCATAGAGAACACCCCCACCCGCTGCGCGGGAGCCCCCTCAAGGGGGCGGTTAATCCAAC